>NZ_JBSGZO010000538.1:0-5301 GCF_053611045.1 Streptomyces sp. NPDC054841
ATATGTCGGGTTTTTGGGGGCGGTGGGGCGAATCCCGCTTGGGGCGGCTGACCACCTGTGGGGGGTATGGGCTCATGCCTAACACCCCGTTCGAGCGGACGGGCCCGCGCCAGTGGCAGGCCCGTCCGCCCCGCGATACCGGGCCGGGTCAGGCGTCGGTGAAGACCTCGCCCTTCTCCGCCTTCTCCACGAGCAGCGCCGGCGGCTCGAAGCGCTCGCCGTACGCCGCCGCGAGCTCGCGCGCCCTGGTGACGAAGCCGGGCAGTCCGCCGTCGTAGCCGTTGATGTACTGAAGCACGCCACCCGTCCAGGCGGGGAAGCCGATGCCCATGATGGAGCCGATGTTGGCGTCGGCGACCGAGGTCAGCACGCCCTCCTCCAGGCAACGGACCGTGTCCAGGGCCTCGGAGAAGAGCATCCGCTCCTTCATGTCCTCGAAGGGGACCGAGGCGTCCGCGCGGGTGAAGTGCTCGCGCAGGCCCGGCCAGAGCGCGGCGCGCTTGCCGTCCTCGCCGTACTCGTAGAAGCCCGCGCCGCCGCTGCGGCCGGTGCGGCCGAACTCGTCGACCATCCGGTCGATGACCGCGTCCGCCGGGTGCCCCTTCCAGGTGCCGCCCGCCTCCTCCACGGCCCGCTTCGTCTCGTCCCGGATCTTGCGCGGGAGGGTGAGAGTGAGCTCGTCCATCAGGGAGAGCACCTTCGCCGGGTAGCCGGCCTGGGCCGCGGCCTGCTCGACCGACGCGGGCTCGACGCCCTCGCCCACCATCGCCACGCCCTCGTTGATGAACTGGCCGATGACCCGCGAGGTGAAGAAGCCGCGCGAGTCGTTGACGACGATCGGCGTCTTGTTGATCTGGCGGACCAGGTCGAAGGCACGGGCCAGCGCCTCGTCACCGGAACGCTCGCCCTTGATGATCTCGACGAGCGGCATCTTGTCGACGGGCGAGAAGAAGTGGAGTCCGATGAAGTCGACGGGCCGGTCGACGCCCTCCGCGAGCAGCGTGATCGGCAGGGTCGAGGTGTTGGAGCAGAGCAGCGCGTCCGGCTCGACGATGTCCTGGATCTCCTGGAACACCTTGTGCTTGAGCGCCGGGTCCTCGAAGACCGCCTCGATGACGGCGTCGCAGCCCGCGAGGTCGGCCGGGTCCGCGGTCGGGGTGATCCGGGCGAGCAGCTCCGCGCGCTTGGCCTCGGTCGTACGGCCGCGGCTGAGCGCCTTGTCCAGCAGCTTCTCCGAGTACGCCTTGCCCCGCTCGGCCGCGTCGGCGTTGACGTCCTTGAGGACGACCTCGATCCCGGCCTTCGCGCAGGAGTAGGCGATACCCGCGCCCATCATTCCGGCGCCGAGCACGGCGACCTTGCGGACCGGGCGCGGTTCGATGCCCTTGGGACGGTTCGCACCGGAGTTGACCGCCTGGAGATCGAAGAAGAACGCCTGGATCATGTTCTTCGCGGTCTGCCCGGTCAGCAGCTCGGTGAAGTACCGCGCCTCGATCGTCTGCGCGGTCTCGAAGTCGACCTGCGAGCCCTCGACGGCGGCCGCGAGGATGTTGCGCGGCGCGGGGTAGGGGGCGCCGTTCAGCTGCTTCTTCAGGTTGGCCGGGAACGCGGGCAGGTTCGCGGCGAACTTCGGATTCGACGGCGTACCGCCGGGGATCTTGTAGCCCTTGACGTCCCAGGGCTGCTGCGACTCGGGGTTCGCCTCGATGAAGGCACGCGCCTGGGCGAGCATCTCCTCGTTCGTCGCGGCCACTTCGTGGATCAGGCCGTTCTCCAGCGCCCGCTGCGGGGAGTACTGGGTGCCCTGGAGGAGCACCTTGAGCAGCGCGTCGGCGATACCCATGAGCCGTACGGTACGGGTCACACCGCCGCCGGCCGGAAGGAGACCCAGCGTCACCTCGGGCAGACCGATCTTGGAGCCGGGCGCGTCGAGCGCGATGCGGTGGTGGCAGGCGAGGGCGATCTCGTAACCGCCGCCCAGCGCCGCGCCGTTGATGGCCGCGACGACCGGCTTGCCGAGGGTCTCGATACGGCGCAGGGCGTGCTTGATACCCATGCCCATGTCGAAGGCCTGCTGGGCGTTCTCCGGGCCGACCTTGATCATGTCCTTGAGGTCGCCGCCCGCGAAGAACGTCTTCTTGGCGGAGGTGAAGATGATGCCGCGGATGCTGTCCTTCTCGGCCTCGGCGCGGTCGGCGATCGCCGCGATGGAGTCCCTGAAGGCCTGGTTCATGGTGTTGGCGGACTGGTTGGGGTCGTCGAGGACGAGGGTGACGATCCCGGTCTCGTCCTGCTCCCAGCGGATGGTGGAACTCGCCGGCATTGCTGTCATTGCTGCTTCTCCGTAAAGGAAGGGGAGGGGAGGGACGGGACGGTCAGAGACGCTCGACGATCGTGGCGATGCCCATGCCACCGCCGACGCAGAGCGTGGCGAGGCCGTAGCGCTTGTCCTGGCGCTCCAGTTCGTCGACGAGCGTGCCGAGGATCATCGCGCCGGTGGCGCCGAGGGGGTGGCCCAGGGCGATGGCCCCGCCGTTCACATTGACCTTGTCCAGGGAGAGTCCCATGTCCCGTACGAAGCGCAGCACGACCGCCGCGAACGCCTCGTTGATCTCGACCAGATCGATGTCGTCGATGGTCAGTCCGGCCTTGGCGAGCGCCTTGCGGGTGGCGGGCGCGGGTCCGGTGAGCATGATGGTGGGCTCGGAGCCGGAGACCGCCGCGGAGACGATCCGGGCGCGGGGCGTGAGTCCGTAGCGCTCGCCGACCGCCTTGGAGCCGATGGCCACGAGCGAGGCACCGTCCACGATGCCCGACGAGTTGCCCGCGTGGTGGACGTGGTCGATCTTCTCCACCCAGTGGTACGTCTGCAGCGCGACGGCGTCGAAGCCGCCCATGTCGCCGATGCCCGCGAACGACGGCTTGAGGGAGGCCAGCGAGTCCGCCGTGGTGCCGGGACGCATGTGCTCGTCGTGGTCCAGGACCGTGAGTCCGTTACGGTCCTTCACCGGGACGACGGAACGGTCGAAGCGGCCGTCCTTCCAGGCCGCGGCGGCACGCTCCTGCGAGAGCGCGGCGTACTCGTCGACGTCGCGCCGCGAGAAGCCCTCGATGGTGGCGATCAGATCGGCGCCGATGCCCTGCGGCGCGAAGTTGGTGTCGAAGTTGGTCATCGGGTCGGCGAACCATGCGCCGCCGTCGGACGCCATCGGAACCCGCGACATCGACTCGACACCGCCCGCGAGCACCAGGTCCTCCCAGCCGGAGCGGACCTTCATCGCCGCCATGTTGACAGCCTCCAGACCCGAGGCACAGAAGCGGTTCTCCTGGACGCCCGCGACGGTGTCGGGGAGTCCGGACGCGATGGCGGCGATCCGGGCGATGTCGGAGCCCTGGTCGCCGACCGGGCCGACGACGCCGAGCACGATGTCGTCGATCGCGGCCGGGTCCAGGCCCGGGAAGCGGGAGCGGATCTCGTGGATCAGGCCGACGACCAGGTCGATCGGCTTGGTGCCGTGCAGGGCCCCGTTGGCCTTGCCGCGGCCGCGCGGGGTGCGGATCGCGTCGTACACAAACGCTTCGGTACTCACAACAGAGCCTTTCGCATCACGAATGAGGGGTGCGCAGTCGAGGGGTGAGGGTCAGGGGCCCTGGAAGGGGCGGGAGAGCAAGGGCCGGGAGGGCAGGGGCCGGAAGAGCAAGGGTCAGGAGAGCAACGAGCGGCCGATGATCTCCTTCATGATCTCGGTGGTGCCGCCGTAAATCGTCTGGATACGACCGTCGGTGAAGGCCTTGGCGACCCGGTACTCGGTCATGTAGCCGTAGCCGCCGTGCAGCTGGAGGCACCGGTCCGCGACGCGCTTCTGCAGCTCCGTCGCCCACCACTTCGCCATCGAGGCGTGCACTGCGTCGAGCTCCCCGTTCGAGTGGTCGACGATGCAGCGGTCGAGGAACGTACGCGTGACGGCGCACTCGGTGGCCATCTCGGCTATTTCGAAACGGACGTGCTGGAGCTTCGAGAGCGGGCGTCCGAAGGCCTCGCGCTCCTTCACGTACTGGGTGGTGATCTCCAGCAGATACTCCGCGGCGGCGATCCCGGCCACCGCGATGTTGAGCCGTTCCTGGGCGAGATTGGTCATCAGATGGACGAACGCGCCGTTCAGATTCCCCAGGAGGTTTTCCTTCGGGACCCGCACGTCGGTGAAGAACAGCTCTGCGGTGTCCTGGGACTTCTGACCGATCTTGTCCAGATTGCGGCCGCGCTCGAAGCCCTCCATGCCGCGCTCGACGACCAGCAGCGACAGGCCCTTCGCCCCGCCCTCCGGGGTCGTCTTCGCGACGACGATCACCAGATCGGCGAGGATCCCGTTGGAGATGAACGTCTTGGAGCCGTTCAGCAGCCAGTGGTCGCCGCGGTCCTCCGCGGTGGTGCGGATGCCCTGGAGGTCGGAGCCGGCGCCCGGCTCGGTCATCGCGATGGCCGTGATGATCTCTCCGCTGCAGAAGCCCGGCAGCCACCGCTGCCTCTGCTGCTCGTCGGCGAGCGATGTGAGATACGGGCCGATGATGTCGTTGTGCAGTCCGATCGCGAGCCCGGGGGCGCCCGCGCGGGCGAACTCCTCGGCGAGCACCGCGCTGTAGCGGAAGTCGGTGTTTCCCCCGCCGCCGTACTCCTCGGGGACCGCGAGACCGAGCAGTCCCTGCCTGCCCGCCGCGAGCCAGGCCCCGCGCGAGACGATGCCGTCCTTCTCCCACTGCTCGTAGTACGGCAGTACCTCCTTGGCGAGGAAGGTGCGGACGGTCTCGCGGAACGCGTCGTGCTCGGTGGTGAAGATCTGCCGTTTCATCTTCCGGTCTCCCTACAGCCAGCCCTTGACGGTTTCGATCAACTTGGCCGGCTCGGCGCCGACGGGAATGACGTTGAGCATGGTGACGCCGGCTTCGCGGAAGGCCTCGACACGCTCACGGACGTAGCTCTCCGGGCCGCAGAGCGACATGAGCTCACAGAACTCGTCGGGGACGGCCGCCTCGGCCTCCTTCTTCCGCCCGGAGAGATACAGCTCCTGGATCTTCTTCGCCTCTTCCTCGTAGCCGTAGGCGACGGCGAGGTCGTTGTAGAAGTTCTTCCCGGGTGCGCCCATGCCGCCGACGTAGAGGGCGGTGTACGGGCGGAACATGTCGGCCAGCGCGGCCACGTCGTCGCCGACCGCGAGCGGCAGGGTGGGGCACACGTCGAAGCCGTCCATCGTCTTCCCGGCCTTCTCCCGGCCCGCGCGGACGTGGCGCAGCGCGGTGTCCTCG
>NZ_JBSGZO010000539.1:0-5297 GCF_053611045.1 Streptomyces sp. NPDC054841
GTCCACCAGCGCGTCTCCGGCGACGACGACGGCAGGCTGCTCTACGGGTTCCGGTCTGGCGCTCATGCGGGTTCCTCGGGGACGGCGGTGAGAAGGGCGAGGGCTGGGGCTGGGGCCTGTTCGGTGGAGTCCCGTAGCCCCCTGCGAGACAGTTTGACGATAAGTCCGCAGAAGTTTTCTCGCAAGATGTGTTAACAACGGCGCAGTCTCCTGCTAATAATTCCGCCATGGAAACGCGCCCGACTCCCCAAGGACGCATCCGCACCCCTCCTCCACCCGCCGAGCCTCGGTCGAGGTCTCGACGGAACCCGCACGAGAGGTCCCCCGTCACATGCGATCGACCAGACATGTCCTCATCGCCGGTGCCGCCGTCAGCGCTCTCCTCACCACCGCCTGTTCCGGAGCCGGAGCCGGCAACAGCGACAGCGGAGGCAAGAGCATCAATGTGCTGATGGTCGGCAACCCGCAGATGGAGGACATCGCGAAGCTGACCAAGGACACCTTCACCAAGGACACCGGCATCAAGGTCAACTTCACGATCCTTCCCGAGAACGAGCTGCGCGACAAAGTCACCCAGGACATCGCCACCCAGGCCGGTCAGTACGACGTCGCCACCATCGGCGCTTACGAGGTGCCCATCTGGACCAAGAACGGCTGGCTGCACGAGCTCGGCTCCTACGCCGACAAGGACACGAGCTTCGACAAGGGCGACCTGCTCAAGCCGATGGTGCAGTCGATGTCCGGCTCGGACGGCAAGCTCTACGCCCTGCCGTTCTACGGGGAGTCCTCCTTCCTGATGTACAACAGAGAGGTCATGGCGGAGAAGGGCATCACGGTGCCCGAGCGGCCGACCTGGCAGCAGGTCGCCGACATCGCCGCCAAGGCCGACGGCGCCCGTCCCGGGATGAAGGGCATCTGCCTGCGCGGTCTGGCCGGCTGGGGCGAGCTCGGAGCGCCGCTGACTTCCATGGTCAACACCTTCGGCGGCACCTGGTTCACCAAGGACTGGAAGGCACAGGTCAACAGCGCCAAGTTCAAGGAGGCGACGAACTTCTACGTCGACCTGGTGCGCAAGCACGGTGAGGCGGGTGCCCCGCAGGCCGGGTTCACCGAGTGCCTGAACGCCATGAGCCAGGGCAAGGTCGCGATGTGGTACGACGCGACCAGCGCGGCCGGGTCGCTGGAGGACGCCAAGTCCAGCAAGATCGCCGGCAAGGTCGGTTACGCCTATGCCCCGACCGTCGAGACGGACAGCAGCGGCTGGCTGTGGGCCTGGTCCTGGGCCATGCCGAAGACCACCAAGAACGCCGACGCGGCCTCGCAGTTCATGCTGTGGGCCTCCAGCAAGAAGTACGAGAAGCTCGTCGGCGAGCAGCTCGGCTGGTCACGGGTTCCGGCCGGCAAGCGGGCCAGCACCTACGAGATCCCCGAGTACCAGAAGGCCGCCGGGTCGTTCGGTGAGATCACCCTGAAGTCCATCGAGGCGGCCGACCCGGCCGACCCGGGCGTCCAGCCCAGGCCGACCGTGGGCATCCAGTACGTGGCCATCCCCGAGTTCCAGGACCTCGGCACCAAGGTCACCCAGGAGATCTCCGCCGCCATTGCCGGAAAGACCAGCGTGGACAAGGCGCTGAACGACGGCCAGAAGCTCGCCGAGGAAGTCGCCAAGAACTACCAGAAGTAGCCCCTTCAGCGCCCGGCCGGTCCCTTGATCGGCCGGGGCCTGGCTGCCCTGTCCGGTCGTCACCGGCGGAGGAAAGTTTTCATGACCACGCTCACCGCTCCCACCAAGACAGCACCACCGCCCACCCACCGGCGGGTATCCACCGGCGTCAGCAAATGGCGGCGCCGCATCCCGCTGCTGCCGGCGCTGGTCTTCACCATCGTCGTCACGCAGCTGCCCTTCGTGGCCACGCTCGTCATCTCCACCTTCCAGTGGAACATCCTCAAGCCGGGCGAGAGGCACTTCACGGGTCTGTCCAACTACGCGTTCGTCTTCACCGACGAGCGGCTGCGCGCGGCGGTGTTCAACACCGTCGTGCTCACCGCGTCGGTGGTGCTCATCAGCGCGCTTCTCGGCCTCGGTCTGGCGATGCTGCTCGACCGCAAGTTCGTCGGCCGCGGGCTGGCCCGCACCCTGCTCATCGCCCCGTTCCTGGTGATGCCGGTCGCGGCGGCGCTGCTGTGGAAGCACGCCATCTACAACCCCGACTACGGACTGCTCAACGGCACCCTCAACGCCGTCTACCAGTTCTTCGGCGCCGACCACGGCCCCACGGTCGACTGGGTGTCCTCGTACCCCATGCCCGCCGTCGTGATCTCGCTGGTGTGGCAGTGGACCCCGTTCATGATGCTGATCCTGCTGGCCGGCCTGCAGGCACAGCCGGGTGACGTCCTGGAGGCGGCGAAGGTCGACGGGGCGTCGGCCCTGGCGACCTTCCGCCACATCACCCTGCCGCACCTGCGCCAGTACCTCGAACTGGGCATCCTGCTCGGCACGATCTACGTCGTGCAGACCTTCGACGCGGTCTACACCATCACCCAGGGCGGCCCCGGCAAGCAGACGACGAACCTGCCCTACGAGATCTACCTGACCATGTTCCGCAAGTACGACTACGGCGAGGCGGCTGCCGCCGGTGTCGTCGTCGTACTCGGCTCGATCGTGATCGCGACCTTCGCCCTGCGGACCATCGCGTCGCTGTTCCGCGAGGAGGTATCCCGATGACCGCGCACACGGCCGCCGCCCCCGGGGCGAGGCTCAAGAAGCTCCTCCGCCTGCGCGACGACCACGGCGGCGCGCCGCAGCTGTCGCCCCTGTGGACCTTCGTCGCCTGGCTCGCCACCCTGGCGTTCTTCGCGCCGGTGGCGTGGATGGTGCTCACCTCCTTCCACCAGGAGGCCGACGCGGCGACCAACCCGCCGACCCCCTTCGCCCCGTTCACCTTCGAGCAGTACGAAGCACTGTTCAGCCGGGACATCACCCCCTTCCTCCTCAACTCGGCCATGGCCGGCGTCATTTCGACGCTGCTGGTGCTCGCCCTGGCGGTGCCGACGGCCTACGCGCTGTCCATCAAGCCGGTCGAGAAGTGGACCGACGTGATGTTCTTCTTCCTGTCCACGAAGTTCCTCCCGGCGATCGCGGCCCTGCTGCCGGTGTACCTGATCGTCAAAGAGGTCGGGATGCTGGACAACGTGTGGACGCTGATCGTCCTCTACACCGCCATGAACCTCCCGATCGCGGTATGGATGATGCGCTCGTTCCTCGCCGAGGTCCCCAAGGAGATCCTGGAGGCGGCCGAGGTCGACGGCGCCAACCTGTTCACCGTGCTGTGGCGGGTCGTCGCGCCGGTCGCCATGCCCGGACTCGCCGCCACCTCGCTGATCTGCTTCATCTTCAGCTGGAACGAGTTCATGTTCGCCGTCAACCTCACCGCGACGCAGGCGTCCACCGCGCCGGTGTTCCTGGTCGGCTTCATCACCAACGAGGGCCTGTTCCTGGCCCGGCTGTGCGCGGCGGCCACGCTGGTCTCGCTGCCCGTCCTCATCGCCGGTTTCGCCGCCCAGGACAAGCTCGTCCGCGGCCTCTCCCTGGGCGCCGTCAAGTGAGAGCAGCCGTCATCACCCAGCCCGGGGACGTCGAGATCACCACCGTCGACGACCCCGCCCCCGGCCCGCGCGAGGTCGTCGTCGAGGTCGCGGCCACCGGACTGTGCGGCACCGACCTGCACATCCTCCAAGGCGAGTTCGCACCGAAGCTGCCCGTCATCGTCGGCCACGAGTTCGCCGGACAGGTCGTCGCGGTCGGCTCCGCCGTCACCGAACTCGCTGTCGGAACCCGGGTCGCGGTCGACCCGTCGCTCTACTGCTTCGAGTGCCACTACTGCCGTACCGGCCGCAACAACCTCTGCGAACGGTGGGCCGCGATCGGGGTCACAGCCCCGGGCGCCGCCGCCGAGTTCGTGGCCGCTCCCGTCGCCAACTGCGCGGTCCTGCCCGACGGCGTACGCACCGAGGACGCCGCCCTGATCGAGCCGCTGTCGTGCGCCGTACGCGGCTACGACGTCCTGCGCAGCCGCCTCGCCTCCCGCGTGCTCATCTACGGCGCGGGGACGATGGGGCTGATGATGCTCCAGCTTGCCAAGGCCACCGGCGCCGCGAGCGTCGACGTCGTGGACATCAACGCTGAACGCCTGGACACGGCACGGCAGTTGGGCTGCTCAGCCGGGGCCGCGTCCGCCGACGAGCTCGACCGGCCGCCGTACGGCTGGGATCTGGTCGTCGACGCCACCGGCAACGCCCGGGCCATCCAGGACGCCCTCGGCCGGGTCGGCAAGGGCGGTACGTACCTGCAGTTCGGGGTCGCCGACTACGCGACCCGGGCCACCATCGAGCCGTACCGGATCTACAACGAAGAGATCACCGTCACCGGCTCCATGGCCGTCCTGCACAGCTTCGAGCGGGCCGCGGACCTCTTCGCCACCGGCGTCATCGACCCGGACGTCTTCATCAGCGGCCGCCTCCCCCTGGCGGCGTTCCCGGACGCGATCGCCCGCTTCCAGGCGGGCCTCGGCCGCAAAATCCAGATCCAGCCCGGCCTCGCCTCCGCGTGAACGCCCGCACCGAACGGAATCCCTCCATGACCGAGCAGATTCGCCGCGTTCTCGTCCGCTCCCTCGACGACATCACGATCGAGCAGGTGCCCACCCCCGTACCCGGGGCCGACGAACTCCTCGTACGCACCACGGTCGTCGGCGTGTGCGGCTCCGACACCCATGCGGCGGCCGGCCACCATCCCTTCATCGACCTGCCCTACCGCCCCGGTCACGAGGCGGTAGGCGTCGTCACCGCGGCAGGGGAGGGAGCCGAGGACTTCGCGCCCGGCGACCGGGTGATCATCGAACCCAACCTGTACTGCGGCCGGTGCCCCCAGTGCCGCTCCGGCCGCTACAACATCTGCCAGGAACTGAAGGTCTTCGGCTGCCAGACGCCCGGCGCCATGACCGACCTGTTCACCATCCCCGCCGACCGCGTCCACCGCGTCCCCGACGGCATGACCGACATCGAAGCCGCCCTCGTCGAGCCCCTGGCCACCCCGGTGCACGCCGTGGCGAAGGCCGGTGACCTCACCGGCCGCACGGTCGTCGTCCTCGGCGCCGGACCCATCGGCCTGCTCGTCCTCGCTGCCACCCGGCACGCGGGCGCCGCGAAGATCGCCGTCACCGACCTGCTGCCAGGCAAGCGGGATCGCGCCCTGCGTCTCGGAGCCGACGCGGCCCTGCCCGCCGGCGCCGCCGACC
>NZ_JBSGZO010000540.1:0-5294 GCF_053611045.1 Streptomyces sp. NPDC054841
GACCGGCCTTCTGTGTTTTCCCCGTTCTCCCTGCCGTGACGGGAGTCCTTCGCCGAGGGACCGGGCGTCGTCGAAGGGCTTGCGGTGGGGCGTCGCTCCGGCCCCCGACAAGGCGTAGATCAACCGTCAGGGGGTTCGGCCTCTTCCTGGCCGATCGTCAGAGCTCTTGTGTGCGGCGCGAGTTGCCGGCGCGCTCCAGCCCTTGACGAGGACACGTCGATTCGCTTCAATCCGCCACAAAGGTCCAGACCAATCGTGGCGCCGCGACAGGTCCGCCGAACCGTCCCCACCCCTCACCGGGAGGTCACGTGCGTTCCCGACACCGCCTGCTGGCGGGCCTCAGCGCGGCGTTGCTGGCCGCGGCCGCCGCAATCGCCCTGCCCAGCACCGCACAAGCCGCGAATCTGCTCAGCAACCCCGGCTTCGAGACCGGATCCCTGTCCGGCTGGTCCTGCACCGGCGGACTCGGCTCGGTCGTCAGCAGCCCCGTGCACAGCGGCACGAAAGCACTCGCCGGAGCGGCGAGCGCCAGTGACAACGCCAAGTGCACCCAGACCGTCCAGGTCCAGCCCAACACCGCGTACTCGCTCTCCGGCTGGGTGCGCGGCAACTACGTGTACCTCGGCGTCACCGGCGGCGCGTCCACATGGACCCCGTCAGCCACCTCGTACACCCGGCTCACCGTCGGCTTCACCACCGGCGCCTCGCAGACCACCGCCGAGATCTACGTCCACGGCTGGTACGGCCAGGGCACGTACAACGCCGACGACATCAGCCTCGACGGACCTGGCGGAGGCGGTGGCGACACCCAGGCGCCCACCACGCCCGGCAATCTGCGCTCCACCGGCAAGTCGTCCTCCAGCGTCTCGCTCGCGTGGAACGCCTCCACCGACAACGTCGGCGTCACCGGCTACGACGTCTACCGCGGCTCCACCCTCGCGACCACGGTGACCGGCACCGGCGCCACCGTCACCGGGCTGGCGGCGAACACCTCGTACAGCTTCACCGTCCGTACCCGCGACGCGGCCGGCAACGTCTCACCGGCCTCGTCCGCGGTGAGCGTGACCACCGATCCGGGCGGTGGTGGCGGTGGCTTCAAACAGGCCGCGCCCTACCTCTACCTCGGCTGGGGCGATCCGCCGAGCGCCACATCCGTGATGAGCGCCACCGGCATCAAATGGTTCACCATGGCCTTCATCCTGTCCTCCGGTGGCTGCAGCCCCGCCTGGGACGGCAACCGGCCGCTCACCGGCGGCACCGACCAGTCCACCATCAACGCGATCCGCGCCGCGGGCGGCGACATCGTCCCGTCCATCGGCGGCTGGAGCGGCAACAAGCTCGGCCCCAACTGCTCCACCCCCGAGGCGCTCGCCGGCGCCTACCAGCAGGTGATCAACGCATACGGACTGAAGGCCGTCGACGTCGACATCGAGAACACCGACGAGTTCGAGAACGAGGTCGTCCAGGACCGCATCCTCAACGCCCTGAAGATCGTCAAGCAGAACAACCCGGGCCTGAAGACCATCATCACCTTCGGCACCTCCACCACCGGCCCGACATGGTGGGGCAACCGGCTCATCGAGCGGTCCAACGCGCTCCAGGCGAACATCGACGTCTTCACGATCATGCCGTTCGACTTCGGCGGAGGCGCCGACATGTACGGCAACACCGTGAACGCCACCGAGGGGCTCAAGACCAAGCTCAAGAGCACCTTCGGCTGGGACGACGCCACCGCCTACGCCCATATCGGCATCTCGGGCATGAACGGCCTCAGCGACCAGCAGGAGCTGACCAGCCCGGCGACCTGGACCCAGATCAAGGACTGGGCCAACTCCCACCACATCGCACGGCTGGCCTTCTGGTCGGTCAACCGCGACCGGCCCTGCCCCGGCGGCGGAGTGACCAGCAACTGCTCCGGAATCAGCCAGAACAACTGGCAGTTCACGTCCATCACCGCCGGATTCACCGGCTGAACCACGCCCTGTCCGGGTGCCCCGCCACCGCGGGGCGCCCGGGCTCAGGGCCTGTCTTCCGGATCTTGCCGGGCTGTTCCGGAAGACGCTCCCCCGGACAGGACCTAGTGCCGTGACCGGAAAGGTTCACCGGCTCGCGACGCCCTGCACGGCACCTCGCTGCGTTGTCGCATCACCCAAGTACGTCCAGTACGAGGGCGATACTCCGCCTTGCGATGCGTCCCCTCGGCCCTCCGGGCCTGGGGAGACCCCATGCACCGGACGCCGCGAGCTTCCCGGCAAACCTTCCCGGCCACAGCACTAGGCGGCCTGAGCCGGAAGCTCCGGCCGCAGTGGCCACGCCGGATCCACCAACTCCTCCGAACCGTTCCGCGCGAACCACGCCTGCAGACCGCGCGCCTGCGCCGCGTGCCACACCGCCTGCAGCGTGTGCAGCTCCGCCGGGGAAAGCCGCTCCAGGCGTGCGGCGAAACGCCGCCCCACCGCCCGTACGACCTCCAGCGCCGCGGTCGCGTCGGCCGCCGCGTCATGCGCCCCCTCCAGCTCGACCCCGTACTGCGCGCACAGATCCGTGAGCGTGCGCCGGCCCTTGCGGTAGCGGTCCAGATGCTTGTCGAGGACCCGCGGGTCCAGGACGCACATCGGCACATGCTCCAGATAGTGCGGGAGCGACGAGGCCCGATGGCGGCGCAACTCGCGGTCGAGCAGCGTCAGATCGAACGGCGCGTTCATCACCACGAGAGGCCTGCCCGCCGCGCACTGCTCGGCCAGCGCCCGGCCTATCTCCTCCATCACCGGAGCCGGCCACCGGCCGTTGCGCTGCAGATGCTCGTCCGTGAGACCGTGCACGGCCGTGGCCTCCTCGGGCACCGGTATGCCCGGATTGACCAGCCAGCCGGTGACGCGCGCACGTCCTCCCGCCGAATCCTGGACGACGAGCGCCGCGGAGACGATGCGGTCCGCCTCGACGTCCACTCCTGTTGTCTCGGTGTCAAATGCGGCCAGGGGCCCCTCATACCATCGCGTCATCCCCGAACTCCTCGCACATTCCTGGCAGATGGCGTGATCCCCCTGCCCGAATCGGTGATACCCGGCCTGTTTGCGCAGTACGCAAGCGGGTGACAACACAGATGACGGGGCGCGAGGTTGACGGCCCGTCGCCTGGGCCGAAGGGGCACGCGGGCGTCGAAAGGGAGACTGCGATCGATGTGCGGCTACCGCCGCGCGCGCGGAGACTGCGAGGAACGGGCAGTCGAGCGCGATCGATGGTCGGCAGACGCGTGAGCGCCCCGGAGGCGAACCGAACACATCGGGTAAATCGATCGGCACAGCCCGGAAGGCAGACGGAGCCATGGCGCTCGCGCAGCCCGAACCGGGTGCGCTGCCCGAGCGGACCGTACCGCTGCGCGGAGCACTCGCCACCACCGCCTGCATGGAGACCCTCCAGGTGGGGTATCTGCACGCCGTCGCGGCCGCAGCCGGCTGCTCGCTGTCCCAGCCCTTCCCTGACAACGGGATCGACTGGCACGTCAGCCACAGCGCCCCCGGACACACCGTCGACGACGAAGTGACCATCAAGGTGCAGTTGAAGGCCACCTACCAGATCCCGCCGCACCCACCCGGGCCGGCGTTCTCCTTCACGCTCGACAACGAACACCTGGTGAAGCTGGCCCGCACACCCGTGTCGGTCCACAAGATCCTCGTCGTCATGATCGTGCCGAGGACCCGCGAGGAATGGCTGCGCGCCAGCCACGACCGGCTCGATCTGCGGCACTGCTGCTACTGGACCAACCTGGCCGGCCATCCGGTGACGGGCCGGCGCAGGACCACCGTGCGGATCCCGACCGCGCGCATCTTCGACGACCGGGCGCTCTGCGAGATCATGACCCGGGTCGGGGTGGGAGGCAGACCGTGATGCACCGCCCGATCGACGAACCCGTACAGCCGCACTCCGGCTCTGACCCGCTGCCGCATCCGTATCCGCTGCCGCTCCCACTGCCGGACGACGTGCCCGCGCCCTGGTACGGCAGCGAGGGCCCCGACCCCGCGCAGGTCGACCCCCTCGTGCTGGGCGCGCTGCTCGACCGGCACGGCTGGCGGCGGCGCGGCGGCGCGGCGGGACGGTACGCCCGCTGGACCCCACCCGGTCCGGCCTCCCGAAGCACGAGCCTGCTCGTCCCGGAGAGCCGGGCCTTCCCCGACTGCGAGGACCTGCTGGGCGAGGCGCTCACGGCCCTTGCCCGCTCAGCCGCGCCGTCCGCCCGCGAGGTGCTCGTCGGCCTCGCCGTCCCCAGCGACGAGATCCGCTGGTGGCGCGACGTACCGCAGGGACCCTCGGGCGCGGTGGCCTGGACCGTCCAGGAGCAGCTGAGGTCCGCGGCCCGGCAGTTGCTGCTCGCCGGCGCGCTCGCCGCCCGCGGCCGGGCCGGGTACTACGGGGCGCGGCACCGCCGGCAGGCGCAGGCGGCACTGGAGGGTGTGCTCGTCGGGTCGGCGCCCGGCGGCCGAGGGCTGACCGCCTTCGTGCCCGTGGAGCCCGGCCGCTCCGTCGTCGTACGTCTCCACCAGGCGCTGCACGCCACCCGCGAAGCCGTCGACTACCAGCGCGCGACCGGCGGGATGGAGGCGTTCGACACCGCGGTCGAGGCCGGGGTCAGCCGCGAGCTGACGGAGGCGGTCGTCGCGCTGGTACGCGGCGCCGAAGGGGCGCGGATCGCCCTTGCCTGGTCACCCGCGGCCGGGGTGCCCGAAGGCTGCGCGGCGCGGCCGGAGCCCATCGAGTTCTCGCCGGGTGACCTGCCCGCGCTGCGCGCGGCCGGCGCCCGCTATCTGCGCGACGAGCCGTCCGTACCCGTCCGCGTCACCGGCGCGGTGGTACGGATGCGGCGCTCCGGCCCGCGCGGCGAGGGGACCGTACGGCTGCGGGTGCTCGCGGGCGCGGAGGTACCGCATGTACGGGCCGTCCTCGACGAGGAGTCGTACCGCATTGCCGGACACGCCCATCTGGTCGGGCTCCCCATCCGGGTCATCGGCCGGCTGGAGAGCCGCGGCGGCTTCCGCCGGCTCACCGACGCGACGGGTGTGGTGCCGGTGCAGGTGGACGAGGCGGAGCGGGACCGGCTGATGAAGGCGCTCCAGGGGACCGTCGAGGATGGAGCCTTCTTCGAGGAGGAGTGCGGGCCGGGGGAGTGAGCGAGGGCGCGTCGGGTGGGGGTCCCCGGGCCCCCGTAAGATCGAGGCTGACGCGGCACCTCGTCTCTGCCGCGCGCCACCGACGCCGGCACCTCGTGTCTGCCGGCGCCCCGATGCATGGAGTACCCG
>NZ_JBSGZO010000541.1:0-5283 GCF_053611045.1 Streptomyces sp. NPDC054841
GCCCCGGCGTGAGCGCGCCGCCGCCCCGCCGGGCCGGGCGCGGAACGCGGCGCCCGGCCCGGCAGGCCGCAGGGGGGCGCGCCCCGGCAGGAACGGGTGCGGCCGTCAGGCCACGAACGTCCGGGGGGCCTCCGTGCCCGTGGTCACTCCCGTCTCCACCAGCCGGGCCGCCGCCGCCAGGCGGGACGCCGCCTCCTCGGCGACCGGTCCGCCGACGGTGAACGGCAGGCGTACGTACCCCTCGAACGCGCCGTCCACGCCGAAGCGAGGGCCCGAGGGGACGCGCACACCGACGCGTTCGCCGACCTCCGCGAGGCGCGAACCGGAGAGGCCGCCCGCACGGACCCAGAGGGTCAGACCGCCTCCCGGTACCTCGAACTCCCAGGTGGGCAGTTCCTTGCGCAGCGCCGCGACGAGTTCGTCACGGTTCTGGCGCGCCTGGGTGCGGCGCAGCACCACCGCCTCGTCCCAGCCGCCCGTCCGCATCAGCCAGTTGACGCCGAGCTGCTCCAGCACGGGGGTGCCCAGGTCCGCGTAGGCGCGGGCGGCGACGAGGGAGCGGATCACGTCCGGTGCCGCCCGGACCCAGCCGATGCGCATACCCGCCCAGAAGGCCTTGCTGGCCGAGCCGACCGTGAGGACCGTGGAGCCGGCGGGGTCGAAGGCGCAGACGGCCCGCGGCATCTCCACGTCGTCGTCGAGACGGAGCTCGGACATCGTCTCGTCCACGACGAGGACCGTGCCGGCGGACCGGGCGGCATCGACGAGCTGCCGCCGCTGGTCCTCGTCGGCCAGCGCCCCGGTGGGGTTGTGGAAGTCGGCGACGACATAGGCGAGCCGGGGCGCGGCATCGCGCAGCACCTGCCGCCAGCGGGCCATGTCCCAGCCCTTCAGCCCCTGGGCCATCGCCACGGGCACGAGCCGCGCCCCGGCCTCCCGCATCAGCTGCAGGATGTTGGCGTACGAGGGCGATTCGACGGCGATGCGCTCACCGCGGCCGGCGAACAGATGGCAGATCGCGTCGATGGCGCCCATCGCGCCCGTGGTCACCATGATCTGCTCGGGCATCGTGGGGATGCCCCGCTCGGTGTACCGGTCGGCGAGCATCTGGCGCAGCGCGGGCAGGCCCGCCGGGTAGTCGCCATGGGTGTGCGCGTACGGTGGCAGCTCCTCCAGGGCTCCGTGGAAACCCCGGCTGAGCCAGGGCTCGGGAGCGGGGAGTGCGGCGCAGCCGAGGTCGATCATCGAGCCGAGGGACTCCGGCGGGAGGGGTTCGAGGCCGCGTGCGGGCAGCGGGTTCCCGGCGGGCACGGCGGTCCAGCTGCCGGCGCCCCGGCGGGACTCGAGGAATCCCTCGGAGCGCAGCGCTTCGTACGCCGCGGCGACGGTGGTGCGGCTGACGGCGAGGGAGAGCGCGAGCTCCCGCTCGGCGGGGAGCCGGGCGGCTACGGGCACCCGGCCTTCGAGAACGAGCAGCCGGACACCGTCGGCGAGCGCGCGGTAGGCGGGCGGCTTGCGCGTGCCGGGGCCGGCCGGGCGGGACTGCTGAGCGTTGAGCTGCCGGGCGAGCTGAGCCGCTCCGACCGCTGAAGTCCACTCCGCCATGAAAGTCAGTCCACCTTCCCCGAATTGGCCATGGTTGGCATCGGATTCCCAGCCACAGAGTGTCATGAGTCAGTCCACTCTCACCACTGGGGGGCAGAATTTTGTCCATCGCCACCGGCGCCACCGGCGCCTCCGGCCGTCATCTCGTCCGCCGGCTGATGCAGCTCTACGTCGGACTGACGCTGTACGGAGTGAGTTCCGCGGTGCTCGTGCGCGGCGGACTGGGGCTCGAGCCCTGGGGTGTGCTGCACCAGGGCATCGCCGAGCGGACCGGACTGACCATCGGCGTGGTCTCGATCATCGTCGGCGCCGTCGTCCTTCTGCTGTGGATCCCGATCCGGCAGAAGCCGGGGCTCGGCACCGTCTCCAACGTCTTCGTCATCGGTGTCGCGATGGACGGCACGCTCGCCCTCGTGCCGGACGTGCACGGACCGGCCGCACAGATCCCGGTGATGGTCACCGGGATCGTTCTCAACGGTGTCGCGACCGGCCTCTACATCTCTGCCCGCTTCGGCCCGGGACCGCGCGACGGGCTCATGACGGGTCTGCACCGGCTCACGGGCCGCTCGATCCGGCTGGTCCGTACGGCGATCGAGGTGGCGGTCGTGGCCACCGGGTTCGTGCTCGGCGGCACGGTCGGCGTGGGCACCATCGCCTACGCCCTCGCCATCGGCCCGCTGGCACAGCTGTTCCTGCGTGTGTTCGCCATCCCGGCTGCGGACGAAGGAAGCACGGTGGTCGCCGGGGCGACACCGAAGCAGGCGATACTTCGTCCGTGACTCGTGCGACGCGCCCCCGGCACCCCTATCTCGACCACCCCACCCCGATACCGTTCGCCCATCGCGGCGGCACGGCCGACGGGCTGGAGAACACCGCGGCCGCCTTCCGGCGGGCGGCCGCGACCGGCTACCGCTACTTCGAGACCGATGTGCACACCACCGCCGACGGGAAGCTCGTCGCGTTCCACGACTCCACGCTGGACCGGGTGACGGACGCCCGCGGCCGGATCGCGGAGCTGCCCTGGAGCGAGGTGAGCCAGGCCCGGGTGGCGGGCAAGGAGCCGCTCCCCCTCTTCGAGGATCTGCTGGAGGAGTTCCCCCAGGTCCGCTGGAACGTGGACATCAAGACCGAGGGAGCGCTGGAGCCGCTGGTGGATCTGGTGCGGCGGACGGCGGTCTGGGACCGGGTGTGCATCGGCTCGTTCTCGGAGAGCCGGGTCGCCCGGGCACACCGGCTGGCCGGCCCGCGGCTGGCGACCTCGTACGGCGTGCGCGGGGTGCTGGCGCTGCGGCTGCGCTCCCTCGGCATCCCCGCGGCGGTGCGCGCGGGTGCGGTGTGTGCGCAGGTTCCGGAGTCCCAGAGCGGGATCAGGGTGGTGGACCGGCGCTTCGTCCGCGAGGCGCACGCACGGGGGCTTCAGGTGCACGTGTGGACGGTGAACGACCCGGATCGCATGGCCGCTCTCCTGGACCTCGGGGTGGATGGCATCATGACCGATCATCTGGAGATGCTGCGTACGGTGATGACCGACCGGGGAGTCTGGGTCTGAGGGTCTGAGCGTCGCGCGTCTCTCCACGGGGACGAACAAGGGGGGCGCGGCGTGACCGCTGAGACCGCGGACCGGGCCGCCGGGCCGGACGACGTCGATCGCCGGCGCGAGCAACGCGGCTGGTACTTTTACGATTTCGCCTGCTCCGTCTATTCGACGAGCGTGCTGACGGTCTTCCTGGGCCCCTATCTGACCGCGGTGGCGAAGGCCGCGGCGGACGCGGACGGCTTCGTCCATCCGCTCGGCATTCCGGTCCGCGCCGGTTCGGTGTTCCCGTACGCGGTCTCCGTCTCGGTGGTGCTGGCCGTGCTGGTGATGCCGCTCGCGGGCGCCGCGGCGGACCGCACGGGCCGCAAGAAGCCGCTCCTCGCCGTCTCGGCATACCTGGGGGCGGGCGCCACGGCGGGGATGTTCCTCCTCGACGGCGACCGCTATCTGCTCGGCGCGTTCCTGCTGATCGTCGCCAACGCGTCCCTGTCGGTGTCGATGGTCCTCTACAACGCGTATCTGCCGCAGATCGCCGAGCCCGAGGAACGGGACGCGGTGTCCTCGCGCGGCTGGGCCTTCGGCTATACGTCGGGTGCGCTCGTCCTCGTGCTCGATCTGGTGCTCTACACCGGCCACGACTCCTTCGGGCTCTCCGAGTCGGAGGCGGTCCGTATCTGCCTGGCCTCGGCCGGACTGTGGTGGGGAGCCTTCACGCTCATACCCCTGCGGCGGCTGCGCGACCGGCGGGTGCCTGCGGGCCAGGGCACGCAGCCGGCGGAGGGCGGGGTCGGTGCGGGCTGGCGGCAGCTGGTGGCGACCCTGCGGGACATGCGCCGGCATCCGTTGACGCTGTCGTTCCTGCTGGCCTATCTCGTCTACAACGACGGGGTTCAGACGGTGATCTCGCAGGCGTCGGTGTACGGCTCGGAGGAACTGGATCTGGATCAGACCACGCTGATCACGGCGGTGCTGCTGGTGCAGGTGCTGGCTGTGGCGGGCGCGCTGGGGATGGGGCGGCTGGCCAGGTCGTACGGGGCGAAGCGGACGATTCTCGCTTCGCTCGCCGTATGGACGCTGATCCTCATGGCCGGTTTCCTGCTGCCGGCCGGGGAGCCGGTCTGGTTCTACGCGCTGGCCGCCGCGATCGGGCTGGTGCTGGGCGGCAGCCAGGCGCTGTCGCGGTCGCTGTTCTCGCATCTGGTGCCGCGCGGCAAGGAGGCCGAGTACTTCTCGGCGTACGAGATGAGCGACCGCGGGCTGAGCTGGCTGGGACCGCTGGTGTTCGGTCTGGCGTTTCAGCTGACGGGCAGCTACCGGGATGCGATCATCTCGTTGGTGATCTTCTTCGGGCTCGGGTTCGTGCTGCTCGCGAGGGTTCCGGTGCGGCGTGCGGTGGCCGCTGCGGGGAACCCCGTTCCGGAACGGATTTAGACGTTGAAGTGAAAGGCCGGTAGTGTACGCCTTTGGCCTGCCAGGCGGACCGTTACTGCGCGCTGAGGAACTCAAAACGCTGGGTGACACTTTCTGCCAGATGTGACAAACCGGGCACTGGTGGGTACCCAAACCCTGGAAAAGCAGCGGCACGACGGGCGACGACGCATGACCGGCAACGGGAATCTTTACCGCCGACCGGACGTTGACCGGATGACGACGACAGCGACACCTGTCCTGTGGGCGACAAGCCCGGGAGGCACGATTCATGAGTGAGCGAGCTCTTCGCGGCACGCGCCTCGTGGTGACCAGCTACGAGACCGACCGCGGCATCGATCTGGCCCCGCGCCAGGCGGTGGAGTACGCATGCCAGAACGGACATCGTTTCGAGATGCCGTTCTCGGTAGAGGCGGAGATTCCGCCGGAGTGGGAGTGCAAGGCGTGCGGCGCCCAGGCACTCCTGGTGGACGGGGATGGCCCCGAGGAGAAGAAGGGCAAGCCTGCGCGTACGCACTGGGACATGCTCATGGAGAGGCGCACGCGCGAGGAGCTCGAGGAGGTGCTGGCCGAGCGGCTGGCGGTCCTGCGCTCCGGAGCCATGAACATCGCGGTACACCCGCGCGACAGCCGGAAGTCCGCGTAACGACGCACCACCACATCGCATAAAGCGCAGGAGCCGCGGGCTGCCGCACACATCACGTGTGCCGCAG
>NZ_JBSGZO010000542.1:0-5271 GCF_053611045.1 Streptomyces sp. NPDC054841
GCCACGGTCCCCGGGCGGGCCCCGCAAGGGCCGTCAGACCTTCGGCTGCTGCTGCGTGATGCAGTGGATACCGCCGCCGCCCGCGAAGATCGCGCGCGCGTCCACCAGCGTCACCGTGCGGTCCGGGAAGAGGCGCCGGAAGATGCCCGCCGCGACCTCGTCGTTGGGGTCGTCGAACGCACACAGCACCACACCGCCGTTGCAGAGGTAGTGGTTGATGTACGAGTAGTCGACCCAGTCGCCCTCCTCGTCCTTGAGGACGGTCGGGGCCGGGACCTCGACGACCTCCAGGGCGCGGCCGCGGGCGTCGGTCCTGCCGCGGAGGATGTTCACGTACATCCGGGAGCGCTCGTAGTCGGGGTGGGCAGGGTCCTGCTGGCTGTGGACGACCACGACGCCCGGCCTGGCGAAGGCGGCGACGATGTCGACATGGCCCTGGGTGCCGTACATGCCGTAGTCGCCGCTCAGGCCGTGCGGCAGCCAGATCGCCTTCTCGGTGCCGAGCTTGGCGTGGATCTCGGCCTCGACCTGCTCACGGGTCCAATCGGGGTTGCGGCCCGCGCCCAGCTGGACGGTGTCGGTCAGCAGGACCGTGCCCTCGCCGTCGACGTGGATCGCGCCGCCCTCGTTGACCAGGCCCGAGGAGTGGACGGGGACGTCCACGAGGTCCGCGACATGGCGGGCGATCTTGGAGTCGTGCTCCCAGCGCGCCCAGTCCTGGCCGCCCCAGCCGTTGAAGACCCAGTCGACGGCCGCGAGACCGCCCTGGCCGTCGGTGACGAAGGTGGGGCCGATGTCACGCATCCACGCGTCGTCGAGCTCCCGCTCCACGATGACGATGTCGTCGCCGAGCAGTTCACGGGCGTCCCCGCTCTGGCCCGGGCCGACGACCATGGTGACCGGCTCGAAGCGGCGTACGGCGCGGGCGACGCCGGCCCAGGCCGCGCGGGCCTCGGCGAGCTCCTCGTCGTTGGTGAAGGTCGGGTTGGGGCCGGGCCAGGCCATCCAGGTCCGCTCGTGGGGGGCCCACTCGGGCGGCATACGGAACGTCATCGCAGGTCCTTGGGTAGGGAGATCAGAGGAAGTAGAGGCGGTTCAGGGACATGGACTCGACCGGGTCCGAGCGGAGCGGATCGCCGTCGAGGGTGACCAGTCCGCTGTGCGCGTCCACGGACACGCTGCCCACCCGGGAGTTGAGGAGCAGGTCCCTGGGGCCGATGCCCCGGGTGCCGCGCACGCCGACCCGGCGGCGCCGCGTGGGCATCTTGTCGTTGCCGAGAGCCGCGGCGGCCTGGGACACGAACGCCACGGAGATGTCCGCGGGGGTCGAGCCGTGGGCGCCGATCTGCGGGCCCAGGACGAGGGGTTCGCAGGTGTCGGTCGCGGCGTTCGGGTCGCCGGTGACTCCGTACGCCGGGAAGCCGGCCTTCAGCACGAGCTGCGGCTTCGCGCCGAAGAACTGCGGCTTCCACAGCACGATGTCGGCGAGCTTGCCGTTCTCGATGGAACCGATCTCGTGGGCGAGACCATGGGCGATCGCGGGGTTGATGGTCAGCTTGGCCATGTAGCGCAGCACACGCGCGTTGTCGTCGTGCGCGCCGTCGCCCTCCATGGGGCCCAGCTCGGCCTTCATCTTCCCGGCCATGGCGAAGGTGCGGCGCACGGTCTCACCGGCGCGGCCCATGCCCTGGGCGTCGGAGGAGGTGATGCCGATCGCGCCCAGGTCGTGCAGCACGTCCTCGGCGCCCATCGTGCCGGCGCGGATGCGGTCCCGGGCCATGGCGGCGTCGCCGGGCAGGTCGGTCTTGAGGTCGTGGACGGAGACGATCATTCCGTAGTGTTCGGCGACCGCGTCCCGGCCGAAGGGCAGCGTCGGGTTGGTGGACGAGCCGATGACGTTCGGCACGCCCGCCATCTTGAGCACGTTCGGTACGTGTCCGCCGCCGCAGCCCTCGATGTGGAAGGCATGGATCGTGCGGCCGTCGAGGACCTTCAGGGTGTCCTCGACCGACAGGCACTCGTTGAGGCCGTCGCTGTGCAGCGCGACCTGGACGTCGTACTCCTCGGCGACCCTCAGTGCGGTGTCGAGCGCGCGGGTGTGCGCACCCATGTCCTCGTGGACCTTGAAGCCGGAAGCGCCTCCCTCGGCGAGCGCCTCGACGAGCGGGGCGTCGCCGGAGGACGAGCCGCGGGCGAGGAAGCCGATGTTGACGGGCCAGGCGTCGAAGGCGTTGAAGGCATGCTTCAGGGCCCATGGCGAGTTGACGCCAACCCCCCAGACAGGGCCGAACTCCTGCCCGATGATCGTCGTGACGCCCGATGCGAGGGAGGCTTCCATGATCCGTGGCGACAGCAGATGCACATGCGTGTCGACGGCACCTGCGCTGGCGATGAGGCCCTCGCCGGAGACGATGGACGTGCCGGTGCCGACGACGACGTCCACACCGTCGAGGGTGTCCGGGTTCCCCGCGCGCCCGATTCCGGCGATACGGCCCTCGCGAATACCGACGGACACCTTGCGGATGCCCTGAACGGCGTCGATGACCAGGACGTTGCTGATGACGACGTCGCAGGTCTCGCGGACGGCGGAGGCCTTGAGGTGCAGTCCGTCGCGGGCGGTCTTGCCGAAGCCGGCGAGGAACTCGTCGCCGGGCTTCTGCGAGTCGGACTCGACACGGACGACGAGGCCGGAGTCGCCGAGGACGACACGGTCCCCGGCGCGCGGGCCGTGAACGCTCGCGTACTCGTGCGGATCGATGCCGGTCACTGGTCCTCCTCCGTAGGCGTCTGTCCGTGGTCCGTAGGCGTCTGGCCCTGGCCCGAAACCGCGCGGTCCCCTTCTGCGGCTTCAGCGGACTCTGCGGCTTCAGCGGCATCAGCGGCTTCAGCGGCATCAGCGGACTCTGCAGCCGCGCCGAGGTAGCCGCAGGCAGCGGCCCTGCGCAGCGCCTCCGGCTTGGCGCCCGGGGCGTCGAGCGGGCCGTCGACCAGGCCTGCGAAACCGATGGCGACGCGGTCGCCGCCGATGGGCACGAGACCCACCTCGGCCTCGCCGCCCGGGTCGAAGCGGACGGAGGAGCCGGCCGGCACGCACAGGCGCATGCCGTAGGCCGCTGCCCGGTCGAAGTCGAGACGAGGGTTGGCCTCGAAGAAGTGGAAGTGGGAGGTGACGCTGACGGGCACGGCCGCGGTGTTGCGCACGGTCAGGCGCAGTGCGGGCTCGGGCTCGGGGTCCGCGGGTCCGGGCAGTACGGCACCGGGCGCCTGGTCCCCGAGGCCGCCGCCCCCGATGGGGTCGGAGACCACGGCGAGCCGGGATCCGTCGTCGAAGACGGCTTCGACGTGGACCTCGGTGACCACGTCGGCGACGCCGGGAAGGACGTCGTCGGGGCCGAGGACGGCGCGGGCCGCTGCGATGGCCTCGGCAAGCCTGCGCCCGTCCCGGGCCGCTTCGCAGACGGTGTCGGCGATCAGCGCGGTCGCCTCGGGGACATTGAGCCTGAGTCCGCGGGCGCGCCGCGCCCGGGCCAGCTCGGCCGCGCCGAACAGCAGCAGCCGGTCCCGCTCGGTCGGGGTCAGTCGCACGACACCACGCCTCCCTGTACGTACACCGCGGCCTCCCGATGGGCGCACCGCGCCGGAATCTCCGAATCCGATTCCAGATGTTTGAACGACACTCTAACGCTCACTTTCCCTTGCCGGAAGCATTGACGGCAGCCAGAAGCTGGGTTCACATAGAGCAACACTCAAATTGCCGACGGCGTAACAGGGAGAGCCCGATGCCGATTGAACAGCGCGGAGTCGACACCATCCCCGAAGCGGAACGGACCAGTGGCCCCCGCGACCTCCTGGCGATCCTGCTCGGCTCCAACCTCTGCCTCGGCGTGATCGTCTTCGGCTGGCTGCCGGTCTCCTTCGGCCTCGGCCTGTGGGGCGCGGTCAGCTCGGTCGTCGCGGGCACCATCGCCGGTGTGGTCGTGACGGCACCGCTCGCGCTCGTCTCGTTGCGCACGGCGACCAATCTCTCCACGTCCAGCGGGGCCTTCTTCGGCGTACGCGGACGGCTCATCGGCTCGATCGTCGGCCTCCTGCTGTCGCTCGGCTACACGGCGCTGACCCTGTGGATCGGCGGCGATGTGATGGTCGGCGCGCTCGCCCGGATCATCGGCCTGCCGACCGGCGACGCGACCCACGCACTGGTCTATGCCCTGCTGGCCGCCCTCACCGTGATCGGCGCGATCTTCGGTTACCGGCTGCTGCTGCGCATGAGCAAGGTCCTGGCCCTCGGGATGATCGTGCTGCTCGCGACAGGCCTGGTTGCGTACGCTCCCGACTTCACCACCGCCGCGCCACCCGACGCCCCGTATCTGCTGGGCTCCTTCTGGCCCACGTGGGCGCTCTCCGCCGTGGCCGCGGGGCTGAGCGGCCCGATCGCCTTCATCACCCTGCTCGGTGACTACACCCGCTACATCTCGCCGCAGCGGCACAGCCCGCGCGCGGTGCTCAAGGCCACCTGTCTGGGCCTGTTCGCCGGACTGCTCATCCCCCAGCTGTTCGGCACCTTCACCGCGCTCGCCGCCCGCGCCTCGGTCGACTACGCAGGGCCGCTGGTCGACTCGTCCCCCACCTGGTACCTGATACCGCTGCTGCTCGCCGCCGCGGCCGGCTCGGTCGGCAACGCCGGACTGATGCTCTACTCGATGGGCCTGGACCTCGACGCGATCGTGCCCAGGGCCAGCCGCACCGTGGCCACCGTGATCGTCGCGGTCGTCGCCACCGCGTTCGTCTTCCTCGGGCACTTCGCCTGGGACGCCCAGTCGGCGATGACCTCGTTCGTGCTGCTGCTCACCGCGATAGGGACCCCGTGGGCGGTGATCACCCTCATCGGTCAAGTGCGATGCCGTGGCGCGTACGACTCGGAGGCACTGCAGGTCTACAACCGGCGTGCCCGGGGCGGCATCTACTGGTTCCGGGCGGGCTGGGAGCCGCGTGCCACGGTCGCCTGGGTGCTCGGTGCGGCCGTCGGTCTGGTCTCCGTCTCGACCCCGTTCTACGAGGGCCCGCTGCTCGCCCTGACCGGCGGTGTGGACTGCAGCTTCGTCCTGTCGGGTGCGGTGGGCGGTGTCGCGTACGCCGTACTGACACCGCGTGGCGCCCGTACGGCCCCCGAGGCCATGGAGGCGGCGCAGGCCACGGCCGGCCGGCAGGAGACGGAAGCGGCCGTGGCGTCCTGACCCCGGCCCGAACACGACGGAACCGCGCGGGTCCCCG
>NZ_JBSGZO010000543.1:0-5265 GCF_053611045.1 Streptomyces sp. NPDC054841
CGACCGGCCTTCGCGCCGGCCCCCGACCGAGCCCCGGACACGGCCCCCGGACACGGCCCCCGGACACAGCTCCCGGACCGGCCCCCCGGCCGGCCTTACCGCAGGCCGGGGATCTTCCCATTGCGGAACAGGTCCACGAAGATCTGGTGGTCGGCCCGCGCCCGGGCCCCGTAGCTGTGCGCGAAGTCCACCAGCAGGTCGCCGAAGCCGTCCTCGTCCGCCGCGATCGCCGCGTCGATGGCGCGCTCCGTGGAGAACGGCACGAGCGAGTGACCGCTCTCGTCGTCCGCCGCCGAGTGCATGGTGGCCGTCGCCCGGCCGAGGTCGGCGACCACGGCCGCGATCTCCACCGGGTCGTCGATGTCCGACCAGTCCAGGTCCACCGCGTACGGCGAGACCTCCGCCACCAGCTGACCGACCCGGCGTCCTCCCTCTTCGATCTCCGTCCAGCCCAGCCACGGGTCGGCGTGGTCCTGGAGCGCACGCTGCGAGATCACCGTGCGGTGGCCCTCGTGCTGGAAGTAGCCCCGGACCCGCTCGTCGGTCACGTGCCGGGACACCGCCGGGGTCTGGGCCTGCTTCATGTAGATCACGACATCGTTCTCGAGGGCGTCGCTGTTGCCCTCCAGCAGGATGTTGTACGACGGCAGACCGGCCGATCCGATACCGATACCGCGCCTCCCGACCACGTCCTTCACCCGGTACGAGTCGGGGCGCGCGAGGCTCGACTCGGGCAGCGTCTCCAGGTAGCCGTCGAACGCCGCCAGCACCTTGTACCGCGTCGCCGCGTCCAGCTCGATCGAGCCGCCGCCCTCCGCGAAGCGCCGCTCGTACTCACGGATCTCCGTCATCGAGTCCAGCAGCCCGAAGCGGGTCAGCGACCGGGCGCTGCGCAGCGCTTCCAGGAGCGGGCCCTGGGCGGTGTCCAGCGTGAAGGGCGGCACGTCGTCGTGCTTGGCGCCGGCCGCCAGGGAGTGGATGCGCTCGCGGTAGGCGGCGGCGTAGATCCGGACCAGCTCGGTGATCTGCTCGTCGCTGAGCGCCTTGGTGTAGCCGATCAGCGCCAGCGAGGCGGAGAGCCGCTTGACGTCCCAGGTGAAGGGGCCTACGTACGCCTCGTCGAAGTCGTTGACGTTGAAGATCAGCCGGCCGTTCGCGTCCATGTACGTGCCGAAGTTCTCGGCGTGGAGGTCGCCGTGGATCCAGACGCGGCTGGTGCGCTCGTCCAGATACGGGCCGCGGTGCTCGTTCCCGCCACCCCATCCTGGCTCGTTCCCGCCACCCCACCCTGCCTCGTTCCCACCACCCCACCCTGCTTCGTTCCCCGCGTGCTCCCGCTCCAGGTCGGCGTAGAAGAGGCTCGCCGTGCCCCGGTAGAAGGCGAAGGCGGAGGCCGCCATCTTGCGGAACTTCACCCGGAACGCGGCCGGGTCGGCGGCCAGGAGCTCGCCGAAGGCGGTGTCGAAGACGGTGAGGATCTCCTCGCCTCGCTCGCCGGCCGAGGGCTTGTGGACCGACATCGCTGGGTGCCTCCTGGTACATGACAAATGGGACGGGTGTTTCCGTCCCGCTCAACGCACGAAGGTAGTCGTGAGTGCCCGACCTTTGTCAGTGCAGAGCCGTAGACTTCGACGCTGTCCACCCAGACTGTCCGCAGCCTGTTGTTTGCTGTTCTCCGGAGGCCTTCCGTCGTGACCAAGCCGCCCTTTACGCACCTCCACGTCCACACCCAGTACTCGCTGCTGGACGGTGCCGCGCGGCTCAAGGACATGTTCAGCGCCTGCAACGAGATGGGCATGACGCACATCGCCATGAGCGACCATGGCAACCTTCACGGCGCTTATGACTTCTTCCATACCGCGAAGAAGGCCGGCATCACCCCGATCATCGGTATCGAGGCCTACGTCGCCCCCGAGTCCCGGCGGAACAAGCGGAAGATCCAGTGGGGTCAGCCCCACCAGAAGCGGGACGACGTCTCGGGTTCCGGTGGTTACACCCACAAGACGATCTGGGCGGCGAACAGGACCGGACTGCACAACATCTTCCGGCTGTCGTCGGACGCGTACGCCGAGGGCTGGCTGCAGAAGTGGCCGCGGATGGACAAGGAGACCATCGCCCAGTGGTCCGAGGGGCTCATCGCCTCCACCGGCTGCCCCTCGGGCGAGCTCCAGACCCGGCTGCGCCTCGGCCAGTTCGACGAGGCCCTGAAGTCCGCCTCCGAGTACCAGGACATCTTCGGCAAGGACCGGTACTTCCTGGAGCTGATGGACCACGGCATCGAGATCGAGCGCCGTGTCCGCGACGGGCTGCTCGAGATCGGCAAGAAGCTCGGCATCCCGCCGCTGGTCACCAATGACTCGCACTACACCTATGCGCACGAGGCGGGTGCCCACGACGCGCTGCTCTGCATCCAGACCGGCAAGAACCTGTCGGACCCGGACCGCTTCAAGTTCGACGGTACCGGCTACTACCTGAAGTCGACCGACGAGATGTACGCCATCGACTCGTCCGACGCCTGGCAGGAAGGCTGCCGCAACACGCTGCTGGTCGCCGAGCAGATCGACACCACCGGCATGTTCGAGGCGAAGAACCTCATGCCGAAGTTCGACATCCCCGACGGCTACACCGAGGTCACCTGGTTCCAGGAGGAAGTCAGGCGCGGCATGGAGCGCCGCTTCCCCGGCGGCATCCCCGACGACCGCCAGAAGCAGGCCGAGTACGAGATGGACGTCATCATCCAGATGGGGTTCCCGGGCTACTTCCTCGTCGTCGCCGACTTCATCATGTGGGCGAAGAAGAACGGCATCGCGGTCGGCCCCGGGCGTGGCTCCGCGGCCGGTTCGATCGTGGCGTACGCGATGGGCATCACCGACCTCGACCCGATCCCGCACGGTCTGATCTTCGAGCGCTTCCTCAACCCCGAGCGCGTCTCCATGCCCGATGTCGACATCGACTTCGACGAGCGCAGGCGCGTCGAAGTGATCCGGTATGTGACCGAGAAGTACGGCGCCGACAAGGTCGCCATGATCGGCACGTACGGCACCATCAAGGCCAAGAACGCGATCAAGGACTCCGCGCGGGTGCTCGGCTACCCGTACGCGATGGGCGACCGGCTCACCAAGGCGATGCCCGCCGACGTCCTCGGCAAGGGCATCCCGCTCTCCGGCATCCTCGACCCCCAGCACCCGCGCTACAGCGAAGCCGGCGAGATCCGGGGGATGTACGAGAACGAGCCGGATGTGAAGAAGGTCATCGACACCGCGCGTGGAGTCGAGGGCCTGGTTCGTCAGATGGGTGTGCACGCCGCCGGCGTGATCATGTCCAGCGAGACCATCACCGAACACGTCCCCGTGTGGGTCAGGCACACCGACGGTGTCACCATCACCCAGTGGGACTACCCGAGCTGTGAGTCGCTCGGCCTGCTGAAGATGGACTTCCTGGGCCTGCGCAACCTCACGATCATGGACGACGCCGTCAAGATGGTGAAGGCCAACAAGGGGATCGACATCGATCTCCTGGGCCTGCCGCTGGACGACCCCAAGACCTTCGAACTGCTCCAGCGCGGCGACACCCTCGGCGTCTTCCAGTTCGACGGCGGCCCCATGCGGTCCCTGCTGCGGCTGATGAAGCCCGACAACTTCGAAGACATCTCCGCCGTCTCGGCCCTCTACCGGCCGGGCCCGATGGGCATGAACTCGCACACGAACTACGCCCTGCGAAAGAACGGCCAGCAGGAGATCACCCCGATCCACCCGGAGCTGGAGGCCCCGCTCAAGGAGGTCCTGGACGTCACCTACGGCCTGATCGTCTATCAGGAGCAGGTGCAGAAGGCCGCCCAGATCATCGCCGGATACTCGCTGGGCGAGGCCGACATCCTCCGCCGCGTGATGGGCAAGAAGAAGCCCGAGGAGCTGGCGAAGAACTTCACGATCTTCCAGGAAGGCGCCCGGAAGAACGGCTACAGCGACGAAGCCATCCAGGCGCTGTGGGACGTTCTGGTCCCCTTCGCCGGCTACGCGTTCAACAAGGCGCACTCCGCCGCGTACGGCCTGGTCTCGTACTGGACCGCGTACCTCAAGGCGAACCACCCCGCCGAGTACATGGCGGGCCTGCTGACCTCGGTCAAGGACGACAAGGACAAGTCCGCCGTCTATCTGAACGAGTGCCGCCGCATGGGCATCAAGGTCCTGCCGCCCAATGTGAACGAGTCGGAGTCGAACTTCGCCGCGCAGGGCGACGACGTGATCCTCTTCGGCCTGACCGCCGTCCGGAACGTCGGACAGAACGTCGTCGAGTCGATCATCAAGTGCCGCAAGGCCAAGGGGAAGTACACGACCTTCCCCGACTTCCTCGACAAGGTCGAGGCGGTCGTCTGCAACAAGCGGACCGTCGAGTCGCTCATCAAGGCCGGCGCCTTCGACGAGATGGGCCACACCCGCAAGGGCCTGGTCGCCCAGCACGAGCCCATGATCGACAACGTGGTGGCGGTCAAGCGCAAGGAGGCCGAGGGCCAGTTCGACCTCTTCGGCGGGATGGGTGACGAGGAGAGCAGCGAGCCGGGCTTCGGCCTCGACGTCGAGTTCTCCGACGTCGAGTGGGAGAAGTCCTATCTGCTCGCGCAGGAGCGCGAGATGCTCGGCCTCTATGTCTCGGACCACCCGCTCTTCGGCATCGAGCATGTGCTCAGTGACAAGACGGACGCGGCGATCTCCCAGCTCACGGGCGGGGAGCACGCGGACGGGGCGGTCGTCACCATCGGCGGCATCATCTCGGGCCTGCAGCGGAAGATGACCAAGCAGGGCAACGCGTGGGCGATCGCCACCGTGGAGGACCTGGCCGGTTCCATCGAGTGCATGTTCTTCCCGGCGACGTACCAGCTGGTGTCCACCCAGCTCGTCGAGGACACGGTCGTCTTCGTCAAGGGACGGCTCGACAAGCGGGAGGACGTGCCGCGGCTCGTCGCGATGGAGCTGATGGTCCCCGACCTCTCATCGGCCGGCACCAATGCCCCCGTGGTGATCACCATCCCCACGGTGAAGGTCACCCCGCCCATGGTCAGCCGGCTCGGCGAGATCCTCGGTCACCACAAGGGCAATACGGAGGTGCGGATCAAGCTTCAGGGCGCCCGCAAGACCACCGTGCTCCGCCTGGACCGGCACCGGGTGCAGCCCGATCCCGCGCTCTTCGGCGATCTGAAGGTCCTGCTCGGCCCGTCCTGCCTGGCGGGCTGAGGCCGCGGAGGCGGACATCGCGTTCATCGCGGAC
>NZ_JBSGZO010000544.1:0-5245 GCF_053611045.1 Streptomyces sp. NPDC054841
ACCCCGCCCCCCAGACCGCGGGCGGCGTCTTCCCGGACCGCCACCCGCGCCGGCCCCGGTCGGAGGCATCGCCGTGGCTGCGGCCGGCCACGACGGCCCCTGGCCGGGGCGCAGACATACCCGCCGCACGCGAAAGGGACGCCCACCATGCTCGACCACCTCATCACGCGCGCAACCGTCGTCGACGGCACCGGCGCCCCCGCCTACGCCGCCGACGTCGGCCTCCGCGACGGCCGCATCGCCGTCATCGCCGAGCCGGGCACCGTCACCGAAGAGGCCCGGACCAGCGAGGACGCGCACGGCCTCGTCCTCGCGCCCGGGTTCGTCGACCCGCACACCCACTACGACGCGCAGCTCTTCTGGGACCCCTACGCCACCCCTTCCATGAACCACGGAGTGACGACCGTCGCGGGCGGCAACTGCGGATTCACCCTCGCCCCGCTCAACCCCGACCGTCCCGAGGACGCCGACTACACGCGCCGCATGATGTCCAAGGTCGAGGGCATGTCCCTGGTCGCGCTCGAAGAGGGCGCGCCCTGGAACTGGCACACCTTCGGCGAGTACCTGGACGCCCTCGACGGCCGTATCGCCGTGAACGCGGGCTTCATGGTGGGCCACTGCGCGCTCCGCCGGCACGTCATGGGCCCGGACGCGGTCGGCGGCAAACCCACCGCCGCCCAACTCGATGACATGCTGCGGCTGTTCCACGACGCCATGGACGCCGGCGCCTGGGGTCTTTCCACCACGCAGTCGTCCACCCACTCCGACGGTGACGGGAAGCCCGTCGCCTCCCGGCACGCCGATCCCGCCGAACTGCTCGCCCTCTCCCGCGCCGTCGCGGAGCACGAGGGCACCCAGCTCGAAGCCATCGTCGCGGGCTGCCTCGACCAGTTCAGCGACGACGAGATCGACCTCTTCGTGGAAATGAGCGCCGCCGCGGGGCGGCCCCTCAACTGGAACGTCCTCACGATCGACGCCGCCGTACCCGAGCGCGTCCCCCGCCAGCTCGTCCCGAGCGAACGCGCCCGTAAGGCCGGCGGCCGGATCGTCGCGCTGACCATGCCGATCCTCACCCCCATGAACATGTCGCTGGGCACCTTCTGCGCGCTCAACCTCATCCCCGGCTGGGGCGAGATCCTCTCCCTCCCCGTCCCGGAGCGGATCGAGAAGCTCCGCGACCCGGATGTCCGTGCCGGGATGCTGCGCCGCGCCGACTCCAAGGAGGCCGGAGTCTTCCGCCGCCTCGCCAACTTCGGCCGGTACGTCATCGGCGACACGTACAGCAAGGAGAACGAGGGCCTGAGCGGCCGGGTCGTGAACGACATCGCCGCCGAACGCGGCCAGGACGCCTTCCAGTGCCTCGTCGAGATCTGCGCCAACGACGACCTTCGTACGGTCCTGTGGCCCATGCCCACCGACAACGACCCCGCGAGCTGGGCGCTGCGCGCCGAGACCTGGCAGCACGAGGACATCATGCTCGGCGGCTCCGACGCGGGCGCGCACCTGGACCGGATGTGCGGGGCGCCGTACACCACCCGCTTCATCGGCGACTGTCTGCGCGGGCGGAAGCTGGCCTCGCTGGAGCAGGCGGTGAAGATGCTCACCGACGACCCGGCGCAGCTCTTCGGTCTGCGCGAACGCGGCCGGATCGTGGAGGGCTTCCACGCCGACCTGGTCCTCTTCGACCCGGAGCGGATCGACGCGGGCCCGGCGACCCTCGTCCACGACCTGCCGGGGGACAGCCCGCGGCTGGACTCGCGGGCGGTCGGCATCGTGTCCGTACGCGTCAACGGCGTGGAGACCATCCGCGACGACGAGGTGACGGGGGCGATCCCGGGCCGGGTGCTGCGGTCGGGCCGTGACACCAGGACGGTGAGCACGAGGTGAGCGACGGCCAGTACGGAATGAGCAAGCCGCAGCGGCTGTACATAGGCGGGGAGTGGGTCGAGCCCGGCCTCGGCCACTACGAGGTGATCGACCCGGCGACGGAGGAACCCGTCGGTCTGGCGCCCGAGGCGAGCCGGGACCAGGCGTACGAGGCCGCGGCCGCCGCCCGGGACGCCTTCGAGTCCTGGTCCGGTACGGCCCCCGAGGAGCGGGCGGCGATCCTGGACCGGGCGGCGGATGTGATCCAGCGCGAGTTCGAGACGTACGCGGAACTCGCCCGGGCCGAGACGGGGGCGACGACCGGCACCGCCCGCGGCATGCAGGTCGCGGTCGGGGTGTCGCGCTTCCGGCGGTACGCGAAGGGCGCGCTGGAGCCCGTCGAACAGGGCCTGCCCCCGCAGATCAACGAGGCGGGCCCGATGGGGAAGGCCGGGATCTTCGGCGCGCTCGCCGCCCGCCGCCCGGTCGGCGTGGTCACCTGCATCACCTCGTACAACAACCCGTGGGCGAACCCGGCCGGCAAGGTCGCGCCCGCCCTCGCCATGGGCAACACGGTCGTGGTGAAGCCCGCGCCGCAGGATCCGCTCTCCGTCTACCGGATGGCGGAGGCGCTCGCGGAGGCGGGCGCGCCGCCGGGTGTGGTGAACGTCGTCTCCGGAACCCGTACGGAGGTGGGGGAGGCGGCCGTCGACTCGCCGGACGTCGACATGGTCAGCTTCACCGGCTCCACGGCCGTCGGTCAGCGCATCGGCGAGGTGTGCGGCCGTGGCATGAAGCGGCAGCTGATGGAGCTGGGCGGGAAGGGCGCGGCGCTCGTCTTCGACGACGCCGATCTCGACTCCGCGGTGATGGGCATCGGTACGACCTTCGCTTTCTACAGCGGCCAGATCTGCACCGCGCCGACCCGCGTCCTCGCCCAGCGCGCGGTGTACGACCGGCTGATCGAGAAGCTGACGGCCTACCTCGGCTTCATGAAGGTCGGCGACCCGGCGGCGCGGGGCACGGTCGTCGGCCCCGTGATCTCCGCGGCCCATCGCGACCGGATCGAGTCGTACATCGAGCTGGGGAAGAAGGAGGGCGCGCGGCTGGTCGCGGGCGGCGAGCGCCCCTGCGGCCCGGACTTCGCGCGCGGCTTCTACGTCGCTCCGACGCTCTTCGCGGACTGCACCAACGAGATGCGTGTCGTACGGGAGGAGATCTTCGGCCCGGTGGTGGTCGTGGTCCCCTTCGAGGACGAGGAGGAGGGCGTCGCGCTCGCCAACGACAGCGACTACGGACTGATCGACTACGTCTGGTCCGGGGACGCCGCGCGGGCCTTCCGGGTGGCGCGGCGGCTGCGGGCCGGCGGGGTCGGGATCAACACGATCGGCCGGAACATGGAGGCACCGTTCGGGGGGTTCAAGAAGAGCGGGGTGGGACGGGACGTGGGTTCGTACGCCCTGCACGCCTACAGCGAGACGCAGGCGATCGTGTGGCCGGGCGGCTGAGCCCCTGGTGACTGAGACATGAACCACTGGAAAATTTCCAAAAGGGCATAACGGGCACAGCTGCGGTTTTCGCAATCCGGAACGTTTCCCTTTGGACCTAAAAATGCATCGACATGTGTCCCTGCTGGCCTTTCAATCAGCGATCGAAAGGGATTCAGGCGGGCAGTATCCAAGGGGAGATCGTCGGAATCCAAGCTTCCGGATACGGGAACCGCAGCACTTAACGTCCTCTTCATGACTCAGCTGGAGACGCGGCCCCAGGCCGGAGACACGGTACGGGGACGTTCTGAAGGGGGCGTCCGCACCCATGGGGGCGTTCGCACCAAGGGACTCGGCGGCAATTCCGTCGGCCTCATGGGCAGTGCCGTCATCGGTATCTCGACGGTCGCCCCCGTGTACTGCCTGACTTCCACACTCGGCTCGACGGCCGGCGAGGTCGGGCTGCAGATGCCCGCCGTCTTCCTGGCCGGCTTCCTGCCGATGCTCCTGGTCGCCTTCGCGTACCGCGAGCTCAACAAAATCATGCCGGACTGCGGCACCTCCTTCACCTGGACCGTGAAGGCCTTCGGCCCGCGGATCGGCTGGATGTGCGGCTGGGGCCTGGTCATCGCGACGATCATCGTGCTGTCCAACCTCGCCGGCGTCGCGACCTCCTACTTCTGGCTGCTGGCCGGTGAGATCTCGGGCAGCGAGGCGATCGCCGCCCTGGACGACAACAAGGCCGTCCACATCCTCACCTGCCTCACCCTGATCGCCGTCGCCACCGCGATCAGCTACCGCGGCATGACCGCCACGAAGGGTGTGCAGTACGCCCTCGTCGGCCTCCAACTCGTCGTCCTCGCGGTGTTCGTGGCGATGGCCCTCCAGAAGGCCGGAAGCGGCGCCCTCGACACCGGCGTCAGCTTCTCCTGGTCCTGGATGAACCCTTTCGCGGTCCAGTCCTTCGCGGCCTTCACCGCGGGTCTCTCCCTGTCGATCTTCATGTACTGGGGCTGGGACGCCTGCCTGTCCACGAACGAGGAGACCACCGGCTCCGCCAAGACCCCCGGCCGTGCCGCGCTCGTCGCGATGGTCGTCCTGGTCGGCTCGTACCTCGCCACCGGTGTCGCCGCGCAGATGGTCGTGGGTTCGGGAGACAAGGGTCTCGGCCTCGCCAACCCGGAGACCTCGGACAACGTCTTCGCCGCGCTGGCCGGCCCGGTGATGGGACCGGTCCTCGGCATCGCGCTCTTCGTCGCCGTCCTGGCCTCGGCCGCCGCCAGCCTCCAGACGACGTTCATCCCGGTCGCCCGCACGGTGCTCGCGATGTCCGCGTACGAGGCTCTCCCCGCGTCCTTCGCGAAGGTCCACCCCCGCTTCAAGGTCCCCGGCAAGGCCACGGTCGTCGCGGGCGTCGCCACCGGCGCGTTCTACACGGTCATGACCCTGGTCAGCGAGAACGTCCTGGTCGACACGATCTACGCGCTCGGCCTCATGATCTGCTTCTACTACGCGCTGACCGCCTTCGCCTGCGTCTGGTACTTCCGGGGCGAGCTGACGAACTCCGCCAGGGACGCGCTCTTCAAGGGCGTCCTGCCGGCGCTCGGCGGCCTCATGCTCACCGCGGTCTTCGGCAAGACCCTGTACGACATGTGGGACCCGGCCTACGGCTCCGGCTCCGCGGTCTTCGGTGTCGGCTCGGTCTTCGTGATCGGCGTCGGCCTGCTGCTCCTGGGCGTCGTGATCATGCTGGTCATGCAGCGCCGCAGCCCGGCGTTCTTCCGGGGCGAGGTCCTGACGAAGGAGACCCCGTCCCTGGTCGTCGCGGACTGACCGCGCCTGCGCCCTCCGTCTCCGGCTGAAAGCTCCGGGCCCGGCCCCCATCCCCCGGG
>NZ_JBSGZO010000545.1:0-5237 GCF_053611045.1 Streptomyces sp. NPDC054841
GACCAATCCCTCACGCCGCCCTCGCACTGCTCGGCCCCAGGGGGCCTCACAGGCTTCGGACGGCTGCGCCGGACTCCGTCCGTCGGCTCCGGGGCCGGGGAACACCAAAAACTCCGCCCGGCGGCGCGAACGTCCTGTCGCGCCAGCCTCGCACCGTCGGGCGGCAACAACGTCGGAGCTTCACCGCTTCCCCGCTTCACGGCTCCGTATGCCAGGGCGCACAGTGCGGTTTACGGTCCCGCACTGCGTTCCCGAGCGATCGGCCTGTGACCTTCGCACAGAGGTCACAGGCCGATCGTGTTTTGAGTTTCGGGAACACCTTGGGAACAAGATCAAGAGAATGCCGGCGCATGGTCCCGCCATGGCGAGCATCGTGGAACGCCGCAACAAGGGCGGGACGACCACCTATCAGGTGAAGTGGCGCCAGGGTGGCGAGTGGCAGTCCGAGAAGTTCGGTGAGCGCGAGCACGCCGAACAGTTCAAAGGGCTCGTCGAGGCGCACGGCGGGGTCTGGCCGTACGGCTGGGTCCGTGGGCGCGGCTTCGTCGAGCCTGACGCGCAGGACGGCGACATGCCGTTCACCAAGTGGGCCGAGCAGTACATCGACAGGCTCACCGGCATCGAGGAGCGGACGCGGTCCGACTACCGGCGGGAGCTGCGTCGGCATCTGTCGCTGCTGCGGCACACCGACCAGTACGGTCAAGTCCACCCCGCGACGATCTGCAACATCACGGCGCTCGATGTTCAGGACTGGGTGAGGTCCCAAGAGCAGGGCGAGCGCAACGCGGAGAACCCCGAGAAGTGGGTGCGCCGGCCCGCGAACCCGAAGAGCATCGCGAACCGGCACGGCATCCTGTTCTCCATTGTCCAGGCCGCATTGGAGGCCACGCCGCCGCTGAGGACGGCGAATTGCTGCGCCAACCTGGTATCTGATCAACATCCTGGGCTGACCCCGCCGCCCAGCCGCCGGCCCCCTCTCGCGCTGCGTGCGCGGGAGGGGCATGCGTTCGGGGTCAGTGCAGGGCGTCAATCGCCTTCGTGACCAGCACCCGGGCCTCGGCGCCGTACACGGCCATGCTGCGTAGCTGCTCAAACGCTTTCAGGTACATGGCAATCTCGGACGGCTGGGTGACGTTCACCTGCGCCGACAGGAGCTCGACCGAGACGAGATTGTCGTCGTAGATATGGAATGTCTCCTGCGGCCACATCGCCCGCTCACTCGTCGCCATCGGGACGATTCCAAGAGAGACAGCAGGCAAGGCACCAGCGGTCAGCAGGTAGCCCAGCTGCGCCGCCATCTCCTCGGCAGTGCCCAGTTGGTAATAGAGCACGGCCTCCTCGATCAGTAGGACGCAGCGATGTCCGGGTTCGTGGATGACCCGCGATCTTTCAACGCGGGCAGCTGCTGCCTCTGCTCCGTCGTCCGGGACGTCGAGGAAACGCGCGTTGCTGCTCAGCAGGGCTCGAGCGTAGCCCTCGGTCTGGAGTAGTCCGGGCACCAGCGTCGGCGAGTACACGCGGAACACGCCAGTCGACCGGTACAGGCTCACGTAGCTGTCCTGCAGCTGTTTCAGGCCAGTTCGAACCCGGCGGCGCCACTCGGTGTACATGGACTCTGCGTGGCGGGAGGCCGCGATGAGGTCGGCAGCCTGGTCCATCGCGTTGCACGCGCGGCACCAGAGGCGTATGTCCGTCGGCGACGGTGGCGTCTTGGCGTTCTCGATCCGCGATGACTTCGCATGGTGCCATCCGCACTGAACGGCCAGCTCAACCACCGTGAGACCGGCGTCCTTCCGTAGATCACGTAGCTGCCGCGCGACGTTCTCGCGGGCAACCTGCGCTGCGGACGACGGTGAGATGGGCATGAGCTGGCCTGTCCAGTTCTTTCTGTCAGCGAATCTCGTACTGGTCGTGCGGGATGGCGCGGCGCCATACGGCCTCAAAGGCGTCGTCGCACTGCTTCACGACACTCGGTTCGGTGCGGAGTTCGAGTCCGGGTTCAGCCCAGTTCCCGTCGCCGGTGAAGTGGTTGAACAGCACCGATGCGCCATCGAAGATCCACAGGTCGTTGCCAGGCAGCATCAGGTCAGAGGCGCGCCGCCTGGGAAGCCATTGCACCTGTTCGCCAGCGTGGACGTTGACGGTGGTCCCGGCGTGCTCGTAGCGGATGTAGTCGGTGACGGGCTCGGACACGACACGGGCGCGCCGGACGACGACGCCGCGCGCGACGGCTCGGGAGATCAGATCTACCCATGGGGTCCAGTACTCCGAGCCAGGGTCGGCGTCTCGCTGGCCCGTCGCGATCCAGGTGGCGAAGTCCTGGGCCTCGTCGCCGACTCCGTAGACGTCGCGCATTTCCAGGTGGACAGCGGAGTGTTGGGCCGCCTCCATGAGGTCGTTAAAGCTTGGCGCGTTCTGCGGCATCACAGGCCTCCCTCAGCATGGGCACCAGGTGGACGGGGATACGGATGACCGTCTCGTGGTCTGGGATTCCCTTGGCGTGTCCCGGCGCCGTGTTTTCCGCGCACTGAGCCCGGGTCTCGTCGTCGGCGGCATAGCTCTGGAGCACGATATCCGCGTTCTCCAGGTCCACCCACGCCGTCGGCGATCCGCTCTGACCTGTGTTCGGGTCGATACCGATGAACTGTAAAGCCATGGCTGCCTCCGCCCTTGGCATGTGCGTTGATGTGCATCAATCTGCTTTGGGACCAACAGGTGGTCAAGGGCGAGAAGTGGCCATGTCTCGCCGTCCATAAAGCTGCACGCACATCCATGCACAACACTGGGCGTGGTGCACATCACTTCTCTACGGTCCTGGTCATGGAGACGGGAACCCGGCCTGCCGCGGCCGTCAACGCGGCGAATCCTGGCTGGTGTCACTGGCACCGTGGCTCGTCGGAGACGGCGGAGCTGGTCCAGTACGGGGAGCGGTCGTCCGGTGCGCCGGTGGCGCTGTACGCGTGCGCGCCGTGCCGCGAGCAACGCGGCCTCAAGCCGCTCCGGGACCCGTCGTGAAGCCGCGCCCCAACACGACCGGTAAGTCGTGGAACGGCTACTGCTGGGCCTCGTTCCAGGGCGGCCGTGCGCGCTGCACTCGCGATCCGGAGCACCGCGGGGACCACGAGGACTACTACACACCAGCTCGCTGGCCGAACCGCGGACCGGAGCCGCAGTGAGCGCGCCCAACGTCGTGTGGCTGCCGACCGCCCTGCCCTGCCGAGAGCGGCCAGTACCGCCCGTGCAGTCCCTCACCTTGGAGCAGTACGCCGGCCGGGCCTGCTTCGCCTGCGGCAAGCCCCTCACGACAGGGGCCGTCTCGCGCGGCAAGGCCTTCGGCCGGGATGGTGCTCACGTCCTCGATACCGAGGTGTGGGCCTGCCCATGAACCCCGCACGCGCGTTCCCGTCGGTGAGGGCGCGCGCTGCGGTGAAGCGAGGCGTCCGATGGCGAGCAGTACAGGGCGCCCGCTGCCTGGCCCCGGTCGGCCGGAGTCCCGTCCCAGCCGGCCGGGGCTCCCAAGACACTCGCTCTGGCCCCGTGGCCCTGCAACAGGCCTGGACGCTCTGCCGATCCGGGCGGGCCTTCATTGCGTATGTGGCCAGAGCGGGCCCAAATCCCCGTCCCGGTCGAATTCCTGGCCGGACCGTGACCGAGACGGGGCCGGGCCCAACCCCATGGGCGGGTCCATCGCAAGTGCACGACGACACGGAGACGGACTCCCTGTCGACAGCACACCCGGAGGTCACCATGCGGTAAATCGCCTCGATGTGGTCAAGAACGGCGGCGACGAGGACGACGGCAAGGGCGGCAACCCGCCCACCGGCGACTCGGACGACGGCCGCCAGTACCTGACCCGCTGACGCTCGCTGAGTGACGCACCATCGGCCCGCACCCGCCGGGGTGCCGGGCCATCCATAGGAAGGGGACACGGGATGGCTCACTGGCACGCGCACTCATGGACCGGACACGAGCGGCCCGCAGACAGCGAGCGCACCAACCCGGCCAACCCAACGCCCCCGCTGGAGACAGCTCACTGGCTGCTGAAGGCCCGCAGTCACGTCGTGGACACGTTCGACCTCCCCGCAGGCGCAGAGCAGGCGTATGCCTGGCTGGAGGGCGAGCTGAAGCAGCACGAGCGCGGGCCTCACGATCTCGCCGCCGAAGCGCAGCTGGCACATGCGCGTGACCGTCTCGACCGCGGCGCCGACGTCGTATGGGGGTACTACTCGGCGCGTGGCCGCTACGTGTCCCGCACACTGGTCGTATGCCCGCGCGAGGGCTACGCCTGCCCGGCGCCGCCGTAGCAGCGGCGAGACCGCCCCGGCCCGCCGTCCCCCGTCGGCCGGCCGGGGCTCTGCCATTGCGGACTCGTCGCGACGGACGGGCCACTCTCCCCCGTAGAACAGGTGTGGAGCCATTCCCGGGGCGCATGCCAGAACGGTCTACAGCACGTGTCCCGTCTCAACGAAGTTGGTCGTCCGTATGACGCTGACCAGCGTGGATTGGGTTGGATGAGACAGCGGTTCGTTGACACGAAAGGTCGGCACTACCGCGGCGGGGTCACACCCCCAGTTGTCCGTTGCCATTCAACTCGTTCGCCGTGTCATCGCACCCAGTCGAGGATCTTCTTGACCTTGGCGTGCCAGGATGCCGGAGACGCGACCGTCAGCACGTCGATGAAAGGAGCTAGCCATGATTAGCGGTGCACATGTCATCCTCTACAGCCAGAACGCCGAGGCGGACCGTGCTTTCATCCGTGACGTCCTCGACTTCCCCGGCGTCGACGCGGGGGCGGCTGGCTCATCTTCAAGTTGCCCCCAGCCGAAGTCGCCGTGCACCCGGCCGATGGCCCACCCCGGCACGAGTTCTACCTGATGTGCGACGACCTGGATTCCCAACTCGGCGAGTTCCGCGCCAAGGGCGTCGAGATCACCCGCCCGGTAAGCGAACAGCCCTGGGGCAAACTGACTGCGATCCGGCTTCCCAGCGGCGCCGAACTTCCGCTGTACGAACCGCTGCACCCCATCGCCCACAGCCTGTGACCCCACAGCACTCAACTCGGCCCATCACACGACGCACGGCCCCGCCCGATCCACCCCAGCCGGGTACAGCCACCCAGCATCCCCTGCGCACTCAGTCGCGCGACTAAGGGCTGTCCCGTAATCCCCGGCGGGCGCACGACGACAGCTACGGCACCTCGCTGCGTTGTCGGATCGCCCGAATACGCCCAGTATGAG
>NZ_JBSGZO010000546.1:0-5227 GCF_053611045.1 Streptomyces sp. NPDC054841
ACACAAATCATTGACATCAGCCGCTTAGATTATTTCGCTCGCTGATCCAGCCTGATCCACCGGACAGGCCCTAAGCCCCCGTCGGTACCGGACGCGGACCAGTCCCGCGCCCGCGTCCACGCCCGCCGTGGGCGCCGGAAGTGGATCAGGCCCGTTCCGAGCCCGGTCTGTGTCACACGGCACCCTCTAGATCCGGCCATTCGAATCCGACGCGTCCACGCCCGTCGTGGGCGCCGGAAGTGGATCAGGCCCGCTCCGGGCCCGGCCTGAGTCACACGGCACCCTCCATATCTGGCCATCCGAATCCAACGCGTTCACTCACGCCACAGTTGACGTCTCTGTTGGCTCATGGTTTGTTGTGTTCGGTTATGTTGGGTAGGTGGGAGTTATGGAGGCGCTCCGCGTGAAGAAGACGGTGACCAGGCTCGCCGACGGCCGAGAGCTGCTCTACTACGACTCCCGCGACGACGTCGTCCGCGACGCCGTCGACCTCCGGCCGCTGGACGCCACCGCCACGACCTCCGAGATCCGCCACGACCGGCTGCTCGGCGACAGCGTCGCGATCGCCTCCCACCGCCAGGGCCGTACGTACCACCCGCCCGCCGACGAATGCCCTCTCTGCCCCTCCCGGGACGGCCGGCTCAGCGAGATCCCGGAAAGCGACTACGACGTCGTCGTCTTCGAGAACCGCTTCCCCTCCCTCGCCGGGGACTCCGGCCGCTGCGAAGTCGTCTGCTTCACCCCCGACCACGACGCGTCCTTCGCCGGCCTCACCGAACAGCAGGTCGCGCTCGTCCTGGACGTCTGGACCGACCGCACCGCCGAGCTCGCCGGGTTCCCCCAGGTCCGGCAGGTGTTCTGCTTCGAGAACCGGGGCGCCGAGATCGGTGTGACGCTCGGCCATCCGCACGGGCAGATCTACGCGTACCCCTTCGTCACCCCCCGCACCGCCCTCATGCAGCGCTCGGTCGCCGAGCACCTCGCCGCCACCGGCCGCAATCTCTTCGACGACACCGTCGAGCGTGAAATCGCAGACTCCGTCCGGGTGGTCCTGGAGGGCGAACACTGGGTCGCGTTCGTGCCCTACGCCGCCCACTGGCCGTACGAGGTACACCTTTACCCGCGGCGCCGGGTGCCGGACCTGCGGGCACTGGACGAGGCGGCGCGCACAGAATTCCCACAGGTCTATCTGGAATTGTTGAGGCGCTTCGACCGGATCTTCGGCACGGACCAGCAGCCGACGCCGTACATCGCCGCCTGGCACCAGGCGCCGTTCGGTGACGTGTCGCGCGAGGAATTCGCGCTGCACCTCGAGCTTTTCACCATCCGCCGCACTTCCGGCAAGCTGAAGTTCCTCGCCGGTTCCGAGTCCGGCATGAACGTGTTCATCAACGATGTGCCGCCGGAGGCCGCGGCCCAGCGACTGCGAGAGGTGGCGAGCGCGTGAGTACTGCGCTTCAGCGGGGGACGACCCCCGGGACCCGGAAGTATCTGGTGACGGGCGGAGCCGGCTACGTCGGCAGCGTGGTGGCCGCGCATCTGCTGGAGGCGGGGCACGAGGTGACCGTGCTCGACGATCTGTCCACGGGCTTTCGCGAGGGCGTCCCGGCGGGCGCCGAGTTCATCGAGGGCCGGATCCAGGACGCTGCCCGATGGCTGGACTCCTCGTACGACGGAGTCCTGCACTTCGCCGCGTTCTCGCAGGTCGGCGAGTCGGTCGTGGATCCCGAGAAGTACTGGGTCAACAACGTCGGCGGTACGACGGCGCTGCTCGCCGCGATGCGTTCCGCCGGGGTCCGCAGGCTGGTCTTCTCGTCCACCGCGGCGACCTACGGAGAGCCCGTCTCCACCCCGATCAGGGAGACCGACCCGACCGCGCCGACCAGCCCGTACGGCGCCTCGAAGCTCGCCGTCGACCACATGATCAGCGGCGAGTGCGCCGCGCACGGGCTGGCCGCGGCCTCGCTGCGCTACTTCAACGTGGCGGGCGCGTACGGCGGCTCCGGTGAGCGCCACGACCCCGAGTCGCACCTCATCCCGCTCGTGCTCCAGGTCGCCCTCGGCAGGCGCGAGGCGATCTCCGTGTTCGGCGACGACTACCCGACCCCGGACGGCACCTGCGTACGCGACTACATCCACGTCGCCGACCTGGCGGAGGCGCATCTGCTCGCCATGGACAAGGTCGTCCCCGGCGAGCATCTGATCTGCAACCTCGGCAACGGCAACGGCTTCTCCGTCCGCGAGGTCATCGAGACCGTCCGCAAGGTCACCGGGCATCCGGTCCCCGAGGCCGCGGCCGCCCGCCGTGCCGGCGACCCGGCTGTGCTGGTCGCCTCCGCCGAGGCTGCCCAGGAGCGGCTGGGCTGGGCCCCGACGCGGGCGGACCTCGCGGGCATCGTGGCCGACGCGTGGGCGTTCGCGCGGGAGAGGGCGGCGGAGAAGGTGGAGAAGGCGGCGGAGAGATGAGCGTCGCCGGGCAGTTCACGGAGCTGTACGGGTACGCCCCCGAGGGCGTCTGGGCGGCGCCGGGACGGGTCAATCTGATCGGCGAGTACACCGACTTCAACGACGGTTTCGTGATGCCGCTCGCGCTGCCCCACACGGCGGTCGCGGCGGTCGCCCGCCGCACGGACGGGGTGCTCCGCGTCCACTCGGCGGACGTCACCCAGGGCGTGATCGAGCTGACGGTCACCGGTCTCGCACCGGGCTCCTGCTCCGGCTGGTCGGCGTACCCGGCGGGGGTGGTCTGGGCGCTGCGGGAGGCCGGGCACCCGGTCACCGGCGCCGACATCCACCTCGCCTCGACCGTGCCGACGGGCGCGGGACTGTCCTCCTCGGCGGCCCTGGAGGTCGTCACCGCGCTGGCTCTGAACGAGCTGTACGGGCTCGGCCTGGGCCGCGAGGAGCTGGCGCGACTGGCTCAGCGCGCCGAGAACGCGTTCGTCGGCGTCCCCTGCGGGATCATGGACCAGATGGCGTCGGCCTGCTGCACCGACGGCCACGCCCTCCATCTCGACACCCGCGATCTGAGCTGCCGCCAGGTCCCCTTCGACCTTGCCGCGCACGGTCTGGGGCTGCTGGTCGTCGACACGCGCGTGAAGCACGCGCTCGACGACGGCGCGTATGCGCAGCGGCGCGCGGGGTGCGAGGAAGGTGCGCGGGCGCTGGGGGTGCGCACGCTGCGCGAAGTCCCGTACGCGCAACTGCAAGACGCCCTCACGCGTTTGAACAACGCGACGATTCGCCGGTACGTCCGCCATGTCGTCACCGACAACCACCGGGTCGAGCGGACTATCGCGCTCCTCGACGCGGGCGACATCCGCGCGGTCGGCCCGGTCCTCACCGAGGGCCACGTCTCACTGCGGGACGATCTGGAGGTCTCCTGCCCGGAGTTGGACCTCGCCGTCTCCGCAGCGGTCGCGGCGGGCGCGCTGGGGGCCCGGATGACCGGCGGCGGCTTCGGCGGCTCGGCGATCGTCCTGGTCGAATCGGCGGACGCGGACACGGTGACCAAGGCGGTCCTGGAGGCCTTCGCGGCCGCGGGCCACACCGCCCCGCGCATCTTCCCGGCGGTCCCTTCGGCCGGGGCGCACCGGGTCGGCTGAGCATCAGCCGGGCCTCTTCGTCAGGATGCTGTGCTTGTTCGGTGCGCTCCGCGCACGGGCGGTCAGGCCCTCGGGGCTCAGCCGAGCCTCTTCGTCAGGATGCTGTGCTTGTTCGGTGCGCTCCGCGCACGGGCGGTCAGGCCCTCGGGGCTCAGCCGAGCCTCTTCGTCAGGATGTATTCCGTAACGCCGGGTGGGTACTCGGGGACGCGGCCGACGATCTCGTACCCGTGTTTCCTGTAGAACGCGGGCGCCTGGAAGTCCCAGGTCTCCAGGCGCGCGTACGCGCAGCCGCGGCCGATGCGCGCCTCACGTTCCGCCGCGGTGAGGAGCTGGGAGCCGAGGCCCGCGCCGCGGTGGGGGTCGTCGACCCAGAGCAGGTCGACATGGAGCCAGCGGGCCCAGGTGCGGCCCGTCAGGCCCGCGGCCAGCTCGCCCGTCGTCTCGTCCAGCACCCAGACCTGCAGCGGGACTTCGTCATCGTGCGGGGTACCGGCCAGGGCGCGCATCGCCGGGGAGCGCCGTGCGTTCGTGGCTTCCAGCCGCTCGCCGAGCAGAGTGCGGCGTTCTTTGTCGACTTCTGTCTCAAATCGAAACATGGGGCACACCCTAAACACCCTGGCCAAACAGTTCTGCAAATATCCTTCCGCTCCCGGCCCCCGGCCTTACTCTGATGCACAGCACCGGTGGGGGCCGGTGCTGTTCAGGGGGCGAGACAGTCGGGTACGACGCCCGGGGCGGGGTAGCAGTCAAGCACGGCGGCGGCCGTGGGATTGCGTACCACTCCATTCCCGGGCGCCGTACCCGCGCTTCATGACCTCCGCCGGAAAACGCAACCTGGGGGTGTCTGTGGTTCGTATCCGGGTTCTCGTGGTGGACGACCACCGGATCTTCGCCGAGTCCCTCGCCGCGGCGCTCGCCGCCGAGCCGGACGTCGAGGTCGCCGCGGCGGGCAGTGGCCCGGCCGCACTGCGCTGCCTCGAGCGCGCGGCGGCCGACGGCCGCAAGTTCGACGTCATGCTCATAGACGCCGATCTGGGCGCGGCGGCGGGGCCGGCGGCCCCGGTCGTCGCCCGCGCGGTCCCCGACAACGGGGACGGCTTCGTCGACGGCATCTCCCTGGTGGCCGGGGTCCGTTCGGCCCGGCCCGCGGTCCGCACGGTCGTCCTCGCCGAGAAGGACGACCCGCGCCGCGCCGCGCTCGCGCTCCAGGCGGGCGCCTCGGGCTGGGTGGCCAAGGACTGCTCGCTGCAGCGGCTGCTCGCGGTGATCCGCGGAGTGCTGCGCGACGAGACGCATCTGCCGCCCGCGCTCCTCACCGGCGTCCTGCGGGAGCTGACCGCCGCGCGCAAGCACCGCACCGAGAGCGAGCGGCTCGTCGAGTCGCTCACCCCGCGCGAGCGCGAGGTGCTGCGCTGCATGGTGGCGGGCCTCGGCCGCAAGGCGGTCGCCGAGCGCCTCTTCCTCTCCCCGCACACGGTCCGCACGCACATGCAGAACGTGCTGGGCAAGCTGGGCGTGCACTCCACCCTCGCCGCGGTGGCGCTGGCGCGCCGGGCCGGCGTCGGGCGGGGCCGGCGCGGCCGGGCCGCCCCCGCGGGGGTTGTGGGTAGGGGGGGGGAA
>NZ_JBSGZO010000547.1:0-5226 GCF_053611045.1 Streptomyces sp. NPDC054841
GCCCCGCCGTGCGCGGGTCCTGCGCCGCCGCCGCGCCGCCTGCGCGGGAGTCCGGGCGTCCGCCCGCCGCCACGTCGCCGGGCCGGTCCCAGGCCTGGCCGGCGGCCGGGGCCGAACTGTCCGTGCCGGCTCCCGGCGCACTGCCCGCGCGGGGGTCCTGCGCCGGGGAGCCCCAGGAGACCCGGCGGTCGCGGTCGCCGCCGAAGCCGGTCTGGCGGGAGGCGTCGGCCTGCCAGGCGGAGGAGGGCTCGGGGCGGACGTCGGCAGACGGCTCCGGGTCCTCGTCCAGGAAGACGGGGCCGGTCTCCTCGACCGACGGGACCGACGGGACGGCTGGGGCGACCGGGGTGCCGGCCGCCGCGGCCGAGGGCGGCGGCGACGGCATCGCATCGCCGTCCTTCGGCGCCGGCCGGCTCGTACCCGGCACCCAGGACGCACCGTTCCAGTAACGGACATATCCGGGGATGGACGGATCGGGGTAGTAGCCGGGCGTGGGGCTGCCATCGCCGGTTGCCGGGGTTGGGGCGCTCATCACCGTGGTCCCGTATCTCCTGGAAGGCGTCGAGGGTATCGAGGGCGTCGAGGGCGTCGACTCAAGGGTCCACATCTATCAGACCGCCGCGCGCGCCTGGGCCCATCCCGCCCTAAGGACCACTTTCCGGTACCGCTGTGCCCCACCGGCACGGTCGTGCGCCATGTCACTGAGAAGTTGATGGCGAAAGTCGCGTAATAGTCGGCGGGGAAGGCGCTCTCTCCCTGCGTGGCCCGCTCCAGGGCCTCGTACCAGGAAAGGAAGTCGCACTCTCATGCACACCGTGGTGGAACGCGAGCTGGAGCTCAAGCTGGTGCTGTCGCCGGAACACAGCACCCCAGTACCGGCCAGGCTGACCTACCGCACGGACGATCCGTACGCCGTGCACATCACCTTTCATGTCGGCTCCGAGCACCCCGTGTACTGGACCTTCGCCCGTGAACTGCTGGTCGAGGGGATCTTCCGGCCGTGCGGGCACGGCGACGTCCGTATCTGGCCGACCAAGGTCGAGGGGCGCAGCGTCATCCTGATCGCGCTGACGTCACCGGACGGCGACGCCCTGCTGGAGGCACCCTCCGCGCAGGTGTCCGCCTGGCTGGAGCGGACGCTTCGGGCGGTGCCTCCGGGGGCGGAGTCGGAGCAGCTGGGAATCGACGACGGACTGGCGGAGCTGCTCGCGCCGACTCCGGCGGACGATCTGTATCTGCGCGACCCGTGGCCGTCCGACGAGGCTCAGGACGGCGAGGCCTAGTACGACGGTCGGACATGGACCAGACACGGATCAGAGGTGGATCGGACTCGGGCCGGACCCGGGTCAGGCAGGTCAGGCAGGTCAGGCAGGTCAGACGTAAGTGTGAGTGATGAATTCGATGGAGTGGCCGTCGGGGTCGTCGACGTACACCCCGCGGCCGCCGAAGTGGTGGTTGATCTGCTGCGGCTCGGCATGCATCGGGTCGGCCCAGTACGGGAGCTCCCGCTCCTTTATCCGGCCGAGGATCTCCTCGAACTCCTCGTCGGAGACGAGGAACGCCAGATGCTGGGAGACGATGTCCGTCTCCGCCCCCTCGTCGAGGTAGTCGAGCGTGACTCCGTTGGCCAGCGGGACGCTGGCGAAGGGGCCGAAAGGTTTCGGCTCGGGTGCGTCGATCAGCTCGGTGAGGAAACGGGCCCCGGCGAAGCGGTCACGGCTGTGGACGATGGTGTGGTCAAGGCGTGCGGACACGGCTCCTCCTTCTTCATCGTGTCCTTTCACGCTATGCGGGGAGTTGCGTCCGTACCATCGGGCGTTGGTCCTGGTCCGGAGGTCTCAGAAGATCTTGCCCGGGTTGAGGATGCCGAGGGGGTCGAAGGTCTGCTTGATGCCGCGCTGCAACTCGATGCCCACCGGGCCGAGTTCGCGGGCGAGCCACTCCTTCTTCAGTACGCCCACGCCGTGTTCGCCGGTGATCGTGCCGCCCAGCTCCAGGCCGAGGGCCATGATCTCGTCGAACGACTCACGGGCGCGCCGGGATTCATCGGGGTCGGTGTGGTCGAAGCAGACGACGGGGTGGGTGTTGCCGTCGCCCGCGTGCGCGCAGACGCCGATGGTGAGGTCGTACTTCTCCGCGATGGCCGCCGTGCCGTCGAGCATCGCGGCCAGCCGGGAACGCGGTACGCAGACGTCGTCGATCATCGTCGCGGACTTGACGGTCTCCAGGGCGGTGAGCGAGAGCCGGCGCGCCTGGAGCAGCATTTCGGACTCGGCCGCGTCCTCGGCGGGGACGACCTGGGTGGCTCCGGCCGCCGTGCACAGCTCGCCGACCGCGGCCAGGTCGGGGGCGGGGTCGGGGGTGTCGAAAGCGGCGAGCAGCAGCGCCTCGGTGGTGTCGGGGAGGCCCATCTGCGCCATCTTGTTGACGGCACGGATGGTCGTACGGTCCATGAGCTCCAGGAGCGAGGGGGTGTGGCCGCGCTCCATGATCGCGCAGACGGCTTCGCAGGCAGCGGCGGCGGAGGGGAATTCCGCGGCGAGTACGAGCTGCTGGAGCGGTTGCGGCTTGAGCGCGAGGACCGCTTTGACAACGATGCCGAGGCTGCCCTCGGAGCCGACGAAGAGGCGGGTGAGGTCGTATCCGGCGACCCCCTTGGCGGTGCGGCGGCCGGTGCTGAGGAGGCGGCCGTCGGCGAGGACGACGTCGAGGCCGAGGACGTACTCGGCGGTCACGCCGTATTTCACGCAGCACAGTCCGCCGGAAGCCGTGCCGATGTTGCCGCCGATGGTGCACATCTCCCAGCTGGAGGGGTCCGGCGGGTAGTACAGACCGTGCTCGCCCACGGCACGCGACAGTGTCGCGTTGATGACTCCGGGCTCGACGACCGCGATCCGGTCGACGGGGCTGATCTCCAGGATCCGGTCCATTTTGACGAGTGAGAGCACGATGCAGTCGTCCGAGGCGTTGGCGGCGCCGGACAGTCCGGTGCGGGCGCCCTGCGGGACGACCGGGACGCGCAGGGCGGTCGCGGTGCGCATGATGTGCTGGACCTGCTCGACCGTGCGCGGCAGGACGACGACGGCGGGGGTGCCCGCGTCGCAGAAGCTCGCCATGTCGTTGGCGTACGAGGCCGTGACGTCCGGGTCGGTGATCAGTGCTTCGGCGGGCAGACCCGTGCGCAGCCGTGCGAGGAGTTCGTCCATGATCCCAGCCTTGCACCCGGGGCCATCGGTGTGAACCCGTCCGCGATCCGCGTCGCGCCGCCGAGTGTGCTCTTCGTATTGACCGACCACTGGCGCACAGTGACGCCATGAAGACACGATATGCGCCAAACATCCGGAATATCATGGTCGCCTCGTTGGTCGCCGGAGCGCTGGTCGGCGGGGTCATGGTGTTCGGCCCCGAGAGGGATGAAGCCTCACCGCCCGCGGGGGGCGCGGCGGCGCGGGCGATGCTCGCGGCGAGCGTCGGGGCGCCGGCGTCGCTGAGCGAGCTGTCGACACTGATCGGGGAGCAGGAGAAGTGGCTGCGCAGACACCCGGGCGACGACTACTCGTGGGCGGTTCTCGGTTCGGCGTACGTGGCTCGGGGGACGATGGCCGGGGACTCTTCGTACTTCCCGAAGGCCCACAAGGCGCTGCAGCGTTCGCTTACGGCGCTGCCGGGCAACCAGGGCAACGTCGACGCCCAACTGGGGATGGCGGCGCTGGCGAACGCGAAGCGGGACTACCGAGCGGCCAAGCGGTGGGGCGAGAGCGTGCGGGCGCGGGCGCCGAAGCGGTGGACGGCCTATCCGGTGCTGATCGACGCGTACAACGGGCTCGGCGAGTACCCGGCCGCGCGGAAGGCCGTGGAGAAACTGGTGGCTCTGCGGCCCTCCGCCGCCCCGGCCCTGGCGCGCCGGGCCCAGGCGTACCGCGACCGCGGCCGGCCGGAGGACGCGGCTGCCATGGCGTACGACGCGATGACGCACTCGGGCAGCCCGGCGGAGAAGGCGATGTCCCTGCACCGGCTGGGCGAGCTGGCGTGGGAGCGTGGCGAGCCGACGGAGGCGGTCGGGTACTACGACACGGCGCTGAAGATCGATACCGGGCACCATCCGTCGCTCGCGGGGCGGGCGCGGGCACTCGCGGCGCTGGGTCGCAAGGACGAGGCGTTCCGGGACTACCAGGACGCGCTGGAGAAGCTGCCGCTGGCGGAGTACGCGCTGGAGGCGGGCGAACTGTACGAGTCGATGGGGCTCGACGGTGACGCGCATACGCAGTACGCGAACGTGCGCAGGTTCGCGCGGGAGGCGCGGAAGAACGGCGTGAGCGAGGAGCTGACGCTCGCGCGGTACGAAGCGGACCACGGGAACGCGAAGGCGGCGGTGGCCCGGCTCGGGCAGGAGTGGAAGCGCGGTCACCGGAGTGTGTACGTGTCGGACGCACTGGGATGGGCGCTGTACCGGGCGGGGCGGGCGGAGGAAGGCCTGAAGTACGCGAAGCGTGCGGCCGCCGCGCTCGACATGCGGAACGCCCTGTTCTTGTACCACCGGGGCGAGATCGAGCGTTCACTCGGCCAGGACGGCCCGGCCCGGCGGCATCTGGCGGCGGCGCTGCGCGTCAACCCGTACTTCTCCCCGCTGCTGGTGGCGCCGGCGAAGCGGACTCTCGCGGCGCTGGGCGAGCCCGCGCCGGGCGGCCCGGCGGACGTCGAGGGCGAGCCCTGGACGGAGACGGAGCGCTCGGAGGGCGAGGAATCCACGGAATCCGGGGAATCCGGGGAATCCGGGGAGGAGGCGTCCCAGGAGGGCGAGTCCACGGAGGGGGAGTCCACGGAGGAGGCGTCCCAGGAGGGCGAGGCGTCGGAGGCCTCCGAGGCCCCTGAGGCCTCCCAATCTCCGGTGGCCTCCGAGTCTTCCGAGTCCTCGGAGTCCGAGTCGTCCCCGACGCCGTCGGCGCCGTCGGCGCCGGATCCGTCGCAGAGCTGACGAACACGTGCCCCCGCCCCGGAGACTGCGGGGCGGGGGCACAGCGCCGAGCCCGTCTTGGCGGGGTGCCCCCACGCCCCCGGACCCCGGACGCGGCCGGGGCGCGCTGGTGTCGGGGTATTCCTTCCGAGCCCCGGACGCGGGCGGGGAGACACGCCGGCCCGAGGACGCGAGGAAGTGCCGGGACGCTTCCCGAGCCCAGGCGGGAACCGCGCCGCCCCGAGGACGCGGAACAGCGCCGGGGTGCTTCT
>NZ_JBSGZO010000548.1:0-5224 GCF_053611045.1 Streptomyces sp. NPDC054841
GCTCGAAGCGGTGCACCCGGCCCGCTTGTGCCGTCGGCGGGGCCGGCGGGCGACAGGGATCGGCGCATGACGGGGAATCAGCAGGTCGCAGGGATCGGCGGGTGACAGGCAGTCAGCGGGCCGCAGGATCGGCGGGTGACGGGGAGTCAGCGGGCGGCAGGATCGGCGGGTGACGGGAAGGCGGCGATCTGTGAGGGTCGGCGGATGATGGGGGGTCAGCGGGCGACGGCCGCGGATATCGCGTGCAGTCGCAGGGCGAGCTGGATCTCCAGGGCACGGGCCGGCGACTGCCAGTCCTGGCCGAGAAGCCGGCCGATGCGCTCCAGCCGCTGGGCCACCGTGTTGACATGGACGTGCAGCTCGTCCTTCGTACGGGCCGGGCTCATGCCGCTCGCGAAGTACGCGTCGAGTGTGCGCACCAGGTCCGTGCCGCGCCGCTTGTCGTAGTCGGCGACCGTGCCGATGGTTCGCCGGACGAAGCCCTCGATGTCACGGGTGTCGGCGAGCAGCAGCCCGAGGAAGCCAAGATCCTGCGCGGCCGCGCCCTCTCCTGAGCGCCGCAGCGACCGCAGGGCCTCTACGCAGCGCCGTGCCTCCACGTAGGCCCCCGCTATCGAGCCCGGGGCGGCGACCGGGGCCTCGACCGGGGCCGACGCGCCGACCGTGACCGGCTCGCGGAGCGTGCCGCCGAGGTGCTTGGCGGTCTGGCGGGCGAGGTCGCCGGCGTTGTCTCCGGGGCCGAGCGGCAGCAGCAGAACCGTGCCGCCGTCGCGGGCCGCGGCCAGGCCGTGCCGGGTGGCCGCGAGGTGCGAGGCCGCCGACCAGAGACGCTGGCGATCCGCGGTGGCCCGCTCCGTACCTCCGGCGCCCGGGTGGGCGTCGATGCGGGCGGCGAGCACCACATGCGGTGCGTCCAGGTCGGCGCGGAGCCGGGCAGCTCGCTCACGCAGCAGGCGGGGGTCGCGGTCGGGGGCGTCCAGCAGATCGTCGAGCAGTTCGCCGCGCACCCGCTGCTCGGCCTCGCCCGCGGAGCGGCGGGCCAGCAGCAGGAGGGACGTGACCATCGCGGCCCGCTCCAGGGTTCGCCGGTCGACGGGGTCGAGCGACGGGTGGCCGTGCAGCACGAGTGCGCCCAGCAGTTCGCCCCCGGCGGACACCGCCGCGACCCAGTCGTCCCCGTGCCGTATCGCATGTCCGTCGGTGCCGGTGAGCTCCATGGTGGTGAGCGACGGGGCGCCGGGGTCGGCGAACCCGACGGTGCCGTCGAGGACCTCGGACACGGCGCCGGCGACGTCATGGACCCCGCCGCCGTGCAGGACCAGCTCGGTGAGCCGGTCGTGGACGTCCGAGGCCCGCTCGATGACGGCGCTGTGGTCACGGATGATCTCGTTGGCCCGCTCCAGCTCGGTGAGCGCAGTACGGGTCTCGGCCAGCAGGTTGGCAGTGTCGATGGCGACCGCGGCGTGGGCGGCGAAGGATCCCAGCAGGGCGACCTGTTCACGCTCGAAGACCCGGGCCCGTCTGTCGGCGGCGAAGAGCACGCCGATGACCTGGCTGCCGAGCATCAGCGGGACGCCGAGGATCGCGACGAGGCCTTCGTCCCGGACACCCGAGTCGATGGCGCCGGTGTGCTGGAAGCGCTCGTCGTCGAAGTAGCTCTCGGTCACGTACGGCCGTGCGGTCTGGGCGACGAGTCCGCCCAGCCCCTCCCCCATGCCGAGCCGCAGCTGCTGGAAACGCGCCGACACCGAACCTTCGGTGACGCGCATGTACGTGTCACCGGCCGCGGGGTCGTTGAGGCTGAGATACGCGACCTCCGTGCCGAGCAGCGACCGGGCGCGCTGCACGATCGCCCGGAGCACCGCGTCGAGGTCGCGCAGACCGGAGAGATCGTGTGCGGTCTCGAACAGCGCGGACAGCTCCGCCTCGCGGCGCCGTCTGCCCTCCAGCTCGGCGCGCACGCGCAGCGCAAGCTGCTTGGCGTGCTCCAGACCGGACAGCGTCTCGGCACCCGCGCCGCTCGCACGGGCGAGCAGCACGGGCCGGTCGTACGCCTCGGCGGCGGCGCCGCGTGCGAGGAGCTCCAGGTAGGAGGCCTGATCGTGGGACATGAACACAGGGATACCTGCCGTACGGGGGGTCTCGCCAGCCCCTGTGGACGGCGCGGCCCCTGTGGACAACTCCGTCACCCGGCCCTGGTGACCGCCACCGGGTCACCCCGAGCGGCTCAGTGCGCGGTCCAGCCGCCGTCCAGGGCCAGTGACGTACCGGTGACGAAGGACGCCTGCGGCGTACAGAGGTACGCGACCGCCTCGGCGACCTCCTCCGGCTCGATGAGGCGCTTGAGGGCCGAGTCCTTGAGCAGGACGTCCGCGAGCACCCGCTCCTCCGGGATGCCGTGCGCGGCTGCCTGGTCCGCGATCTGCTTCTCGACCAGTGGGGTTCGCACATAGCCCGGGTTGACGCAGTTGGAGGTGACCCCGTGCGGGGCGCCCTCCAGCGCGGCGGTCTTGGAGAGTCCCTCCAGACCGTGTTTGGCGGCCACATAGGCGGACTTGAAAGCCGATGCGCGCAGCCCATGCACGGAGGAGAGATTGACGATCCGGCCCCACCCCTGCGCGTACATCTGCGGCAGCGCGCCCCGCATCAGCCGGAACGGAGCTTCGAGCATCACGGTGAGGACGGTGTGGAACACGTCCGGCGGGAACTCCTCGATGGGCCGGACGAGTTGCAGCCCCGCGTTGTTCACCAGAACATCGGTTCCGGCGGCCGCCTCCTCCGCCGCGTCGAGGTCCGTCAGATCGAGGACGTGCGGTTCGACGGCGCCCGCCAGGCCCGGGCCGAGGGACTGCTCGACGAGCGCGTCGAGTCCTGCCGCATCCCGGTCGACAGCCCTGACCTTGGCTCCCGCGGCCGCGAGCCGCAGTGCGCAGGCCCGGCCGATGCCGCTCGCAGCCCCCGTCACGAGGGCGGTCCGGCCCCCCAGGTCGAGAGCGACGGACTGCACGGCGACGGAGGAAGCGGAGTGGGGGGCGGGACCCGGGCTCATGGTCATGTTCCGCACCCTAGGTACAGCGCAGGCGCCGACCGATGTGGTCAGCGCCCACAGTTCACCCCGTCACCGTGGAGTCGAACCACGTCGGTTCATCGGCGAGCGCCTGCTTGATCCGGAACAGCGCAAACTCCTGAAGCTCGGGCAGCGCGTCCACGGAGAACCAGCCCACCTCCAGCGACTCCTCGTCGTTGACGCGCGCCTCGCCGCCGACCGCCCGGCACCGCAGGCAGACGTCCATGAACTGGCACTGGTCGCCGTTGGGGTACGTCACCGGCTTCGACAGCGTCTGCACGAGCACGATCCGCTCGGCGACACAGCGCACGGCCGTCTCCTCGTACACCTCCCGCACCACCGCCGTCGCCGGCTGCTCCCCCGGGTCCGGGATTCCGCCGATGATCGACCACTTGCCGGTGTCGGCCCGTCGGCCCAGGAGCACCCGTCCGTCGTCGTCGAAGACGACGGCGCTGACACCCGGCAGAAAGAGCAGCTGGTGGCCTGCGGTGGCGCGGATCTCTCGGATGAAGTCAGGAATAGCCATGATCCAACCCTAACCGGCGCTGCCGCGTCGCTCCCGTGCGCGTCCGTAGCCGACCCACCCGAGGGCCCCGGCGGCGAGCGCCACGAGGACGCCCTCGGGCAGCGTGCCCATGCGCGTCGCCGGGGTCAGCGAGGAACGCAGCGGAATCTCGGCGACCAGGGCGTCGGGGGTGAACATCTTCGTCTGCTGGACGATCTTCCCGTCGGGCTGGATGATCGCGCTGACGCCGCTGGTGACGGGGACGACGACGGCCCGGCTGTGCTCGACGGCCCGTACCCGCGACATCGCCAGCTGCTGGTAGGTCATCTCGCTGCGCCCGAAGGTGGCGTTGTTGCTGGGTACGGAGATCAGCTGGGCACCATCGGTGACGGTGTCCCGCACCGCCCAGTCGAAAGCGGCCTCGTAGCAGGTCGCGAGCCCGACCTTGGTACCGGCGAGGTCGAAGACGCCCACCTTGTTGCCGGGGCCGAAGTCGCGGCGGACCCGGTCGACGTCCTTGCTGAACAGGCGGACGAATGGCCGCATGGGGATGTACTCGCCGAACGGCTGGATGTGCCGCTTGTCGTAGGTGGCGACCGGACCGCGCTCCGGGTCCCACTTGATCAGTGTGTTGCGCAGCGGGCCCGTCTCCGGGGTGACGACGGCTCCGACCACGGTGGGTGCGCCGATCGCCTTGACGGCCTGGTCGATCACGAGTCGCGCGTCGCCGTTGCGGTACGGGTCGAGGTCCGAGGAGTTCTCCGGCCACAGCACGAAGTCCGGCTTGGCCACCTTGCCGGCCGCGACGTCCTCAGCGAGCTGCTCGGTGCGGTGCGCGTGGTTGTCGAGGACCGCGCGGCGCTGCGCGTTGAAGTCCAGGCCCAGGCGCGGCACATTGCCCTGGACCGCCGCGACGGTCGCGGTGCCGTCCTCGGGGGAGTCGTCGACGAGCGGCAGTGCGGCGAGCGCGCCGCTGACGGGAACGAAGACGGCGAGCAGTGCGGCCGCGAGAGGCCCGCGCGGCAGTTCGCGCGTCTTCCGGTACGTACGGAGCCGGCGCGCGGTCTCGTACAGTCCGAAGCCGCAGAGGGCGACGGCGAAGCCGAGGACAGGGGTGCCGCCCACCGCGGCGAGCGGCAGGAAGAAGCTGTCCGCCTGACCGAAGGCGATCTTGCCCCAGGGGAATCCGCCGAACGGCGCCCGCGCGCGGGCCGCCTCGCCGAGGATCCAGACGGCCGCGCCCCACACCGGCCACAGCGGCAGCCGGGTCACGAGAGCGATGCCCACGCAGGTGACCGCGACGAAGAGGGCTTCGACAGCGGCGAGGGCTATCCACGGGATCGCCCCGACTTCCTCGCCCGTCCAGACGAGCAGCGGAAGCAGGAAGCCCAGACCGGAGAGGTAGCCGAGGCCGAGCGCCGCGCGCGGCCGGCGCCCGTGGAGGCACCAGGCGAGCAACGCGAAGCCGGGCAGCGTCAGCCACCACAGGGGGCGCGGCGGAAAGCTCAGATAGAGCAGCACCCCGGACAGCACGGCCGCACCGGGGCGCACGAGCCGCTGCAGCAGCCGGCGGGCTCGGTCGCGTGGGGCGGCAACGGGCTGCTGGGTGTCGGCGGAGGTGATGGTGGCGCTCACCTGCCGGAGTCTACGGT
>NZ_JBSGZO010000549.1:0-5213 GCF_053611045.1 Streptomyces sp. NPDC054841
GAGCCCGCCTGCGGCGGCGGCCGATTACCAGGACCGGTTTGCTGCGTCAAGTTCCGAAATCCAGGGGCAGGACACGGCGGTACCCCCTCGGGCCTACTGGAGAGGCGTTCGGCACGAAAACCACGGCGGCATCCAGAGATACCGCCACGCCGGCGCGATCGAGTTCGAATGGCAACCCGACAGCGGACTGCACAGACTGCAGGTGGACAACACATGTTTTTGTGGCTTGGTGACCAGAAAAGGGCTCACGACCTCGTGGCTTCCCCATCGCTCGCTCCCGCCGTCGCTTCAGCGACGCGAGGACGCCGGGCGGCGGCCCGGCCGGCCGGCGCCGACCGGCACGTACCGGGGGAGCTCACGTGCTAGGGAAAACCATCGAGGCCACTCCGGCCGCTCCGGCCGCACTGGCCGCTCCGGCCGCTCCGGCCGCACTGGCCACTCCGGCCGCGGCCGGCACTCATGCCGTCACGGACGGCGGGCACGAAGGCGCGGTGGCTCATACCGCAGGGCTCCTGGCTGAGGTGCTGGCCGGCGTCGTGCGCGCCGAGCAGGTGCCGCTGGACAGTCACTTCTTCCATGACCTGGGTGCCGACTCCCTGGTGATGGCCCAGTTCTGCGCCCGGGTCAGGAAGCGCGATGACCTGCCCACGGTGTCGATGAAGGACATCTACCGGCACTCCACCATCCAGAGCCTGGCAACCGCGCTCGTCAGCGCCGCGCCCATCCCCGCCCAGCCGTCGGCACCCTCGCCCGACCAGTCGCCGGCGCCGTCGCCCGACCAGGTGCCGGACCAGTCGCCGGTGCAGTCGCCGGCCGGGACGGCGGCGAAGGCGCAGGCGCCGGCCGGCACGCGTCAGTACGTCCTGTGCGCAGTGCTGCAGCTGCTGCTGTTCTTCGGGTACTCCTGCCTCACCGCCCTCATCGCCGCCCGAGGCTACGAGTGGGTGCTGGCCGGCTCGGGCCTGGCCGGCCTCTACCTGCGCGCGGTGCTGTTCGGCGGCGCGGGTTTCGTTGCCCTGTGCGCCTTTCCGGTGGTGGCGAAGTGGCTGCTCATCGGCCGCTTCACCCCCCGCCAAATCCCCGTGTGGAGCCTTGGCTATCTGCGTTTCTGGCTCGTCAAGACCCTGATCCGCACCAGCCCGATACGCCTGTTCACCGGTTCGCCGCTCTACGTGCTGTATCTGAGGGCGCTGGGCGCGAACATCGGCCGCGGCGTCGCGATCTTCTCCAAGCATGTGCCGGTGTGCACCGACCTGCTCACCATCGGTGACGGCACGGTGATCCGCAAGGACTCGTTCGTCGCCTGCTACCGGGCGCATGCCGGACTGATCCAGATGGGCCCGGTCACCCTCGGGCGGGACGTGACCGTCAGCGAGCAGACGGTGCTCGACATCGAGTCGTCGATGGGCGACGGGGCCCAGCTGGGCCACGCCTCGGCTTTGCACGCCGGGCAGGCCGTGCCCGCAGGCGAGCGCTGGCACGGGTCCCCGGCACAGCGCACCGACACGGACTTCCGGGCTGTTGCTCCTGCCGGCTGCACCACCCTGCGAAAGGTCCTGTACTGCCTCTGGCAGGTGCTGAGCCTGCTGATGGTGCAGCTGCCGGTGGCGCTGGTCGGTGTGGGCGTCCTGGTGCGGGCCATGCCGCAGCTGGGGGAGCTGGTGGGCGCCGCTCCGCTGGCCCTGACGAGCGGCGCGTTCTACCGCGATGCCCTGGCCGCCTCCTTCGTGCTCTTCTTCGGCGCGCTGCTCACCGGTCTGCTGGTGGTGGCCACGGTGCCGCGCCTGCTCCACCTGGCCATCAAGCCGGGCACGGTCTACCCCCTGTACGGCTTCCACCACTTCGTCCAGCGGACGGTCGCGGCCATGACCAACCGCAGGTTCTTCACCACGCTCTTCGGGGACAGCTCCGCCATCGTCCACTACCTGCGCTACCTCGGCTACGACCTGTGCCGCGTCGAGCAGACCGGGTCGAACTTCGGCGCGCTCCTCAAGCACGACACCCCCTACCTGAGCACGATCGGCAGCAAAACGGTCGTCGCCGACGGGCTCTCCCTCATCAACGCCGACTTCTCCGCCACGTCCTTCCGCCTCTCGAAGGTGTCGGTCGGGGGAGGCAACTTCCTCGGGAACAACATCGCCTATCCCTCCCAGGGCCGGACGGGCGAGGACTGCCTGCTCGCGACGAAGGTCATGGTCCCCATCGACGGACCGGTTCGCGAGGGAGTGGGCCTGCTGGGCTCGCCCAGCTTCGAGATCCCCCGCACGGTGGAGCGGGACAACAAGTTCAACCACCTGGAGAGCGGCAGCGAGCTGCGCCGCCGCCTCGCCGCCAAGAACAGGCACAACGCGCTCACCGCCGTGCTGTACCTGCTGATGCGGTGGATCCATCTCTTCGCAGTCACCCTCATCGCGATGGCTGCCGTGGACCTCTACCACGCGCTCGGTGCGCTGGTGTTCGGACTGGCAAGCGTGTTGACCCTCGCCTTCACCGCCTGCTACTTCGCGCTGATCGAACGGGCCGTCACCCGCTTCAGGGACATGGAACCGCTGTACTGCTCGATCTACGAGCCGTCCTTCTGGCGGCATGAACGGTTCTGGAAGATGGCGTCGGTCGCATTCGTGCACGCCTTCGACGGCACCCCGTTCAAGAACCTCGTCTGGCGGCTTCTGGGTGCCCGGATCGGCAAGCGGGTCTTCGACGACGGCCTCTCCCTGGTCGAGCGCACCCCCGTCACCATCGGCGACGACTGCACGTTCAACGTGGGCAGTGTGGTCCAGTGCCACTCGCAGGAGGACGGCGCCTTCAAGTCCGACCGCACCACGATCGGGGCGGGCGTGACCCTCGGGGTCGGCGCCTTCGTCCACTACGGCGTGACCATCGGCGACGGCGTACAGCTCGCCTGTGACTCCTTCCTCATGAAGGGCGAGGAAGTTCCCCCGAACGCGCGGTGGGGAGGAAACCCGGCCCGGGAAATACGGGACAACAAGGCCCACCTGACGGCCCGCCATGCCGGCAACGACCACGACACCGCCGCCCCGGCACGCGGCAACTGAGCCGCGGCACCACCACACGAACGTAAGGAAAGACACGATGGACATGCATGTGGACGCGGGCCGGGAGTTCTGGCGCGATGTTCTTCTCGCCGGTGGTTTCACCGCGATCCCGCGGTGGACGCTCGATCCGGTGCCGGGTGTTGCCCGGTACGAGGTGACGGTTGCGGACGGCATCGCGCAGGCGCTTGGCCGGCTGGCCAGGGAGCTGGATGTGCCGCTGGGTTCGGTGGTGCTGGCCGCGCATGCCCGGGTGCTCGCGGCGCTGTCCGGTGAGGACGAGGTGACCACCGGCTACGTCCCGGCGGCGGGCGGGCGGCCGTTGCCGTGCCGGCTGGCCACCGCCCCCGGCTCGTGGCGCACGCTGCTGCTGGAGGCTCATCGCGCCGCATCCGGCCTGGTCGCGCACAGCACCTTCCCCCTGGATGTCCTTCGGCGGGAGCTGGGCCGGAGCGGGCCGTTGTTCGAGACCGAGTTCGATCCGTCAGGCGCAGGCGCAGGTGACGGCGGCGACCACGGTGATCTGGCTGGGGAGAGTGTGCTGCGGGTGGGGCTGGTGCGGGAGGCGGGCGCACTCGTGCTGCGGCTGTGCTATCGCACCGATGTCCTCGATGCCCAGGCGGCGGCGAGGGTCGCGGGCTATCACCTGGCCGCGCTGATGCTGATGACGGCCGAACCGGATGCGCCGGTCGGTGGGGGGAGTCTGCTGTCCGGTAAGGAGTTCGGCTTCCAGTTGCACCAGATGGCGGGGCCAAAGCGGCAGCTGCCGGGCCGGCGGGTGCATGAGTTGTTCGAGGAGCAGGTTGGGGCGCATCCGGATGCGGTCGCGGCCGTGCACGGCGGGCGGCAGCTCACCTACGGGGAGGTGAATGCGCGGGCGAACCGGCTGGGCCGGGCGCTGCTGGCGCGGGGTCTTGTCCGTGAGGGTGTCGTCGGGGTGGTGACGGAGCGGAACCTTGACTGGCTGGTGTGTGTGCTGGCGGTGTTCAAGGCCGGTGGGGTGTATCTGCCCATCGAGCCGCACTTCCCGGCCGACCGGATCGCCACCACGCTTTCGCGCGCCGGCTGCCGTCTCGTGCTCAGTGAGCCGGGCAGCACCAGCAGCCTGGATGGGGCCCTCGATTCGCTGCCGGGTGTGCAGCGGCTGCTGGTCGGGGAGGCCTTGGCGGAGGGGCACGCCGGGGACGACCTCGGCATCGCGGTGGCGGCGGATCAGCTGGCGTACATCTACTTCACCTCCGGGTCGACGGGGGAGCCGAAGGGGGCGATGTGTGAGCACGCGGGCATGCTCAACCACCTCTACGCCAAGATCGACGATTTGGGGATCGGGGAGGGGAGTGTGGTGGCGCAGGTCGCGCCGCAGTGTTTCGACATCTCCCTGTGGCAGCTGGTCTCCGCGCTGCTGGTCGGCGGACGGACCCTGCTGGTCGAGCAGGACGCCGTTTTGGACGTGGACCGTTTCCTGGACACCATCACCACCGGCCGGGTCGGCGTGCTGCAGGTCGTGCCCTCCTATCTGGAGGCCGTCCTGTCGGCTCTGGAGCAGAACCCGCGCCCGCTGCCCGATCTGGCCTGTGTCTCGGTCACCGGGGAGGCGCTGAAGCGGGAGGTGGCCCAGCGCTGGTTCGCCGCCCGGCCGGGTATCGCCCTGGTCAACGCCTACGGGCTGACCGAAACCTGCGATGACACCAACCACGAGGTCATGCACCAGGCACCCGAAACGGTGCTGCTGGGCCGCCCGGTGGCGGGCGTGCACGTCTACGTCGTCGACGACCACCTCTCACCCGTCCCGCTCGGCGCGCCTGGTGAGATCGTGTTCTCCGGGGTGTGTGTGGGCCGTGGCTATGTCAACGACCCTGAGCGCACCGCCGCCGCGTTCGTGGCCGACCCGCACCGCCCGGGTGAGCGGCTCTACCGCAGTGGTGACCGGGGCCGCTGGCACTCGTCGGGGAAGCTGGAGTTCCTCGGCCGCCGCGACACCCAGGTCAAGATCCGCGGGTTCCGGATCGAGATCGGCGAGATCGAGAACACCCTGCTACGGGTACCCGAAGTCCGCGACGCGGCGGTCGTGGTCACGGACACCCCCGCCGGCAAGCAGCTCATCGCCTTCTACACCGCCCTGGGGCCCCTCGACACCGAGGTTCTGCTGGAACAGCTGGG
>NZ_JBSGZO010000550.1:0-5210 GCF_053611045.1 Streptomyces sp. NPDC054841
GCCCAGGTCTGCCCTGAGGCGAGCAGCACCACGGCGGCGCCGACGGCGCCGAGGAACAGGGCCGCGGCGAGGCTGCGCCGGCCGCTGCCGGCAGCCGCGGCGGAGGGTGCGGTCTCGGTACTGGGCTGGGGTACGGATGCAGCGCTCACGTACCCCACTATCCCTTACGTGTTCCGTTGCCGTTCAGCCGGTTGGCCGTGTGCACGGCGCGCAGCACCGCGGCCGCCTTGTTGCGGCATTCGGTGTCCTCGGCGACCGGGTCGGAGTCGGCGACGATGCCCGCGCCGGCCTGCACGTACGCGGTGCCGTCGCGCAGCAGGGCGGTACGGATGGCGATCGCGGTGTCGGAGTCGCCGGCGAAGTCGAGATAGCCGACGCAGCCGCCGTACAGTCCGCGCCGCGAGGGCTCCAGCTCCTCGATGATCTGCATGGCGCGGGGCTTGGGAGCCCCGGACAGCGTCCCCGCGGGGAAGCACGCGGTCAGTACGTCGAAGGCGGTACGGCCCTCGGCGACCGTGCCGGTCACGGTCGAGACGATGTGCATGACGTGCGAGTACCGCTCGATCGACATGAAGTCGACCACCTCGACCGAGCCGGGCTCGCAGACCCGGCCCAGGTCGTTGCGGCCGAGGTCGACGAGCATGAGGTGCTCGGCGCGCTCCTTGGGGTCCGCCAGCAGCTCCTCGGCGAGGTCGTTGTCCTCCTGCGGGGTGGCGCCGCGCGGGCGGGTGCCGGCGATCGGGTGCACCATGGCGCGCCCGTCCTCGACCTTGACCAGCGCCTCGGGGCTGGAGCCGACGACGTCGAAGCCGCCGTCCTCGTGGGGGAAGCGCAGCAGGTACATGTACGGGCTCGGGTTGGTGGCCCGCAGCACCCGGTAGACGTCGAGCGCGCTCGCCGCGCACGGGGTCTGGAAGCGCTGGGAGGGCACGACCTGGAAGGCCTCGCCCGCGCGGATGCGCTCCTTGATGTCCTCGACGGCCCCCTGGAACTGCTCGCCGCTCCACATGGGCCCGGTGTACGGGGGCAGCTCGGACGGCGGCAGGGCGTGCGGCTGGTAGTCGACGGGCCGGGCCAGATCGGCCTCCATGGCGTCGAGACGGGCCACCGCGTCCGCGTACGCCTCGTCGACGCCGGTGTCGAGGTCGTTGTGGTTGATCGCGTTGGCGATCAGCAGGACGGACCCGTCCCAGTGGTCGAGGACGGCGAGGTCCGAGGTGAGCAGCATGGTCAGCTCGGGCAGCTTCAGGTCGTCGGTGCCGTGCTCGCCGATCTTCTCCAGCCGGCGGACGGTGTCGTAGCCGAGGTAGCCGACCATGCCGCCGGTGAAGGGCGGCATGCCGGAGGCGAGGTCATGTGGGGTGTGCAGCGCCTCGACGGTGGCGCGCAGCGCCTTGAGCGGGTCGCCGTCCGTGGGGACGCCGACGGGCGGGGTGCCGAGCCAGTGGGCCTGTCCGTCGCGGACGGTGAGGGTGGCGGCCGACCGTACGCCGACGAAGGAGTAGCGGGACCAGGAGCGGCCGTTCTCGGCGGATTCGAGGAGGAAGGTGCCGGGCCGCTCCGCCGCGAGCTTGCGGTAGAGGCCGACCGGGGTGTCGCCGTCCGCGAGGAGCCGGCGGCTGACGGGGATGACGCGGCGGTCGGCCGCCAGCTTGCGGAAGGTCTCGAGGTCCATGGCGTCCGACCCTACTGGCCCGGGCTGAGCACGTCGGCGTCGAAGCAGGTGCGGGCGCCGGTGTGGCAGGCGGCGCCGATCTGGTCGACCTGGACGAGGACGGTGTCGGCGTCGCAGTCGAGGGCGACCGACTTGACGTGCTGGACATGGCCCGAGGTATCGCCCTTGACCCAGTACTCCTGGCGGCTGCGGGACCAGTAGGTGGCGCGGCCGGTGGTGAGGGTGCGGTGCAGCGCCTCGTCGTCCATCCAGCCGAGCATCAGGACCTCGCCGGTGTCGTACTGCTGGGCGATGGCCGGGACCAGGCCGTCGGCGCCGCGCTTGAGGCGGGCGGCGATGGCGGGGTCGAGTGCGCTGGGCGTGCTGGGCGTGCCTGTCATGAGGTCATTGTGCCGCGCTCGCGGGACGGGAACGGCGCTGCGTCCACTGGGCGGACGCGGCGCGGCGGTCGTAGGCTGACCGGCATGTCGACCCATGCGAAGCGTGAACGACTTCTGCTCGCCGATCTTCTGGAGGCGGCGGGCCCCGATGCTCCGACCCTGTGCGAGGGCTGGACCACCCGGGATCTGGCGGCCCATGTGGTGGTGCGTGAGCGCCGCCCGGACGCGGCCGCGGGAATTCTGCTGAGTCTTCTGAAGAGCCGGCTCGACCGGGTACAGGCAGAGTTCGCGGCGAAGCCGTACGAGGAGCTGATCCAGCTGATCCGTACCGGCCCGCCGAAGTTGTCGCCGTACGCGATCAAACCGGTGGACGAGGGGGCGAACACGGTCGAGTTCTATGTGCACGCCGAGGATGTGCGCCGGGCGCAGCCGGACTGGACGCCCCGGGAGCTGGACCCGGTCTTCGCCGACTCGCTCTGGTCCAGGCTGGAGAAGTCGGCCAGGGTGCTGGGCCGCAAGGCGCCGGTGGGTGTGGTCCTGCGCCGCCCGGACGGGCAGACGGCGGTCGCGCACCGCGGCACCCCGGTCGTGACGGTGACCGGGGAGCCGGGTGAGCTGACGATGTTCGCCTTCGGCCGGCAGGACGCGGCCAAGGTGGAGCTGGAGGGTGACAAGGAAGCGATCGACCGGGTGGGAAGGGCCCAGCTGGGGATGGGTGGGACCTGAGGGCGGCCCTCAGGGGAGCTCAGGGAGCCGGCCGTGCCGCCGGCTCCGGTCACACGCAGTCCGGCTGGAAGCCCGGGTCGGCGGGACCCTTGCGCCCGAGGGCGTTGGTCACCCACTGCGCGACGATCCGGTCCTTGGGGGCCTGGTCGTGCTCGGTCACGGAGAGCGGGCACGTGTCCTGGAGCAGAACGTTGGTCACCTGGGTGGCACGTCCCGTCAGGAATGAGCTCGTGTACGGGAGCACGACCTCGTCGTACCTCGTGGCGATCTGCGTGTAGTGGGGACCGGCCGGGGCTTCGGGGACGGCGTTGAGCTCCTGGAGGAGTTCGGAGCCGGCGGTCTGGTCGACGCACGAAGGGCAGACGGTGGCCCCGGCGGCGACGGCCAGCGGGTTCGAGGTGCCGTGGTTGGACGGCACGATGCCGACCAGGTCGTCCACCTTGGTCGCGCCACCGAGGAACTTGACGTAGTAGCGGGGCATCATGCCGCCCTGGCTGTGGCCGACGAGATCGACCTTGCCGGCTCCGGTGGCACCGAGTACGGCACCGACGAAGTCGCGGAGCTCGGCCGCCGAGTCGGCGATCGGCTCGGTGGCGGCAGTGCCGTAGTTGAAGGCGAACACGCAGTAGCCCGCCTGCGCGAGCTGCGGCGAGAGCGTGGCCCAGTTCTCGGCCATGGTCTTGAAGGTGCCGTTGACCAGGACCACGGGCTGAGGGTGCGCCGAGTCGGGCTTGCAGGACCAGTCGTTGGCGCCGGCCGGCGGGAGATCGGTCACCTCGGCATGGGCCGGAGCGGCGGTGCCGACGAAGGCGAGGGCCGCCGCGGTGGTGACGGCGGCCAGAATCCGGCGGGGGAATCTCAGACGCATGGAAGTGGAACCTTTCCCTGGCGGCGTGCCGATCATGGTTCGACAATGCCGAACGGTAAGCGGAATGGTTACTTCCGAGTCAATGAGCGTCAAGCCCCTCCCGGCCGTGCTGTAGGCCACACGAGACGTGCGGCACGGATCCGGCCTGATCCGAACGACAGGCCCCAGGTGTATTGATCACGAGCGTTGTCAGGCACTCGGGGAGGCCGGCGTGGCCGCCGGGACCGATGGGGTCGGGTGGCCGGGGGCGAGAGCCGCGGCGATCCGGTTCGTGATGGTCTCCGCCGTGTTGCCCTCCGGGGATTTCGCGCCCTTGGTCGTGGCGACCGCGATGGCCAGCTCTTCGGCGGGCAGATAGGCCTGGACGGCGGCGTATCCGGAGAACGACGGGTTCGTCATGATCCAGTCGTTGATCACGAGCACGCCGAGGCCGAAGTGCGTGGCCGCGGTGTTGGCGAGGCAGACCGTCGCGGGGCAGGTCTTCGTGCCGCCGCCGAGTCCGACCGTGCCGGGGTCGAGCTGCGTCTTGAACCCGGCCTCGGAGAGCAGCTCGCCCGAGCCGATGGCCTCCGCCGAGCGGGCCAGGTCGCAGATGTGCGTGGTCAGGACCGCGCCGGGGGCGGTGGTCCACGAGGGGTTCCAGAAGGTGGATTCCTCGTAGCGCCCCCGTTCCGAGGTGAAGGCGTGCAGCACGGGCTGCGGGATCTCGGGGGTGAAGCTGTTACGGGTGTCGCGCAGTCCCAGGGGATCCATGACGCGCTGTTTCAGCAGCACGTCGAGCGGGGTTCCGGTGATCTTCTCCAGGGCGGCGCCCAGGAGCACGAAGTTGGCGTGGGAGTAGTTCCAGCTCTTGCCCGGCTCGTACCAGAGGGGGTGGGCGGCCGAGTAGCCCACCAGCTCCTCGGGCGTCCACTGGCGGAAGGGCGCCGCCTCCACCGCGGCGATGAACTTCGGGTCGGTGACGTAGTCATGGAGCCCCGAGGTGGAGTCGCCGAGCATGCGCAGGGTGATCCGGTCGGCGTGCGGCGCATCGGGCAGCCATCGGGAGACGGGGTCGTCGAGGCCGACCTTCTTCTCGTCGGCCAGCTGCAGCAGGACCGCGCCCATGTAGACGATCGCCACCGAGCCGGCGCGGAAGTGCATGTCCGGTCGGGCCGGTACGCCTGTCATCGACTCGCCCAGAGCGGTCGTGAAGACTTCCTTGCCGCCCTTGGAGACACGCAGCACCACCGAGTTGAGCTTCAGTTCGCTCTTGGCCTGCTGGGCGATGCGCAGGACCTCGCGGGCCGGTCCGCCCCTGGGCGGCGGGGAGCTGACGCAGGAGCCGTCGTTCCCGCCCGGGGCGGCCGCGGCGGCGGCCGTCACCTGGGTGCTCGCGGCGATGAGTGTCGCGACGGCGAGCAACACCGCCGACCTGGTGGCTCTCATACCCGCACTATGCGCGCGATCGCCGTGGAGCGCCTCGCGGGACCGGGCTCGCGTCCACCCAAACCGGGCCCGGCCCCCACGGGGGCCGCCGCGCCCCAACCACACGCGAAGGCCCCCCCCCCCCCCCCCCTAC
>NZ_JBSGZO010000551.1:0-5205 GCF_053611045.1 Streptomyces sp. NPDC054841
CACCCCGAGTGGGTGCGGCGGCCTTGTCGTGTCGGTCAGGACGAGCCAGGAGGCATCAGGACGCGGCCGGGCCCGGCGTCGGGGTGGTGGACTCCGACTTCGACTCCAGCGCCGCCGCCATCTGCGCGAGCCGCTCGTACGACGCCGTGCCGGTCACCACGGTCGTCGAGCCCTTGTCCGTGCGCACCAGCGCGTCGTACTTCGGGCCCTCCCAGCGCTCCCAGGTCTCGCCGCCCACCTTCTGCGTGCGGTCGGTCCTGGTGGCCCGCTGGGTGACCTTCGGGATGTACTTTCCGGCCGGAGCCGTCGACTGCTCGACCGCGACGTACTGGCCGTCCGGGTCGAGGAAGCCCAGGTGCCAGGCGTGGTCCTCCTGGCCCTTGAAGGTGACCGACGTAGGCTTCCAGCCCGCGGGGAGTCCCGTCGGGGCGGCCACCGGATAGGGTGCTGCCCGGCGTGCCGTCACCAGCTCGACGCGGTAGTCGACGGCCTTGTTCGGGTCCATCGAATCGTCGTGCGGAACGAAGATGTAGATCACACCTGCGAAGACGCAGATGACCGCCATCGACTGGATCATTCCGCGCACTGTCTGCTTGCCTCGCATACCTGCCACCGCACTATGGTCGCATCAAGGTTGTTTGCTCAAACGTGGGCCCCTCTGCTCATTTTGTCGACGTACCGATAGAGTCACAGCACCCTCTTTTTTCCGGCCGTCGTCGTACAGGAAGGTGCGCTCCGATGACCGAGCACAACTTGCCGTCCCAGCTCGAGGTCTCGCGCGAGGCCCCCGACCGCAACCTCGCCCTGGAGCTCGTCCGGGTCACCGAGGCCGCCGCCATGGCCGCCGGCCGGTGGGTCGGACGCGGCGACAAGAACGGCGCGGACGGTGCCGCGGTCAAGGCCATGCGGACCCTCGTCAGCACCGTGTCGATGAACGGTGTCGTCGTGATCGGCGAGGGCGAGAAGGACGAAGCCCCCATGCTGTTCAACGGGGAGCGCATCGGCGACGGGACCGGCGCGGAGTGCGACATCGCCGTGGACCCGATCGACGGCACGACGCTCACCGCCAAGGGCATGCCCAACGCGATCGCGGTCCTCGCGGCCGCCGACCGCGGCACCATGTTCGACCCGTCCGCGGTCTTCTACATGGACAAGCTGGTCACCGGCCCCGAGGCCGCCGACTTCGTCGACATCAACGCCCCGGTCTCGGTGAACATCCGCCGGGTTGCCAAGGCGAAGAACTCCTCGCCCGAGGACGTCACCGTCGTCATCCTGGACCGGCCCCGCCACGAGGGAATCGTCAAGGAGATCCGCGAGACCGGCGCACGCATCAAGTTCATCTCGGACGGCGATGTCGCGGGCGCGATCATGGCCGTGCGCGAGGGCACCGGCGTCGACATGCTGATGGGCATCGGCGGTACGCCGGAGGGCATCATCACCGCGTGCGCGATCAAGTGCCTCGGCGGCACGATCCAGGGCAAGCTCTGGCCGAAGGACGACGCGGAGCGGCAGCGCGCACTCGACGCGGGCCACGACCTGGACCGGGTGCTGTTCATGGATGACCTGGTCAGCGGCGACAACGTGTTCTTCGTCGCGACCGGCATCACGGACGGCGAGCTGCTGCGCGGCGTCCGGTACCGCGCCGAGACGGCGACCACGCAGTCGCTGGTGATGCGCTCCAAGTCGGGCACGATCCGCCAGATCGACTCGACCCACCGCCTGTCGAAGCTGCGCGCCTACAGCGCCATCGACTTCGACCGCGCGAAGTAGGCCGGCCGCACTCGCCGCAGGCGGACCGAGCCGCCAGGAACGTAGGCGAACCGAGCCGCCAAGAACACAGAAAGGGGCGCCCCCATGTGCGGTGGGAGCGCCCCTTCCCGTACGTACGCGGGGAACCGCGTACGTCAACGGGTGCGTCAGGCCGCCGATGCCGACTTCTTGAGCTCCATCTCGCGCCGCCTGCGACGGGCCAGCACGACGCGGCGCTCGGCCGCCGTGAGGCCGCCCCACACGCCGTACGGCTCGGGCTGGAGCAGAGCGTGCTCCCGGCACTCCACCATGACCGGGCAGCGGGCGCAGACGCGCTTGGCGGCATCTTCGCGGGAGAGCCGTGCGGCGGTCGGTTCCTTGGATGGCGCGAAGAACAGTCCGGCTTCATCCCGGCGGCACACCGCCTCCGTGTGCCAGGGCCCGTCCTGATCCTCCCGAGCGGTGGTTCGCTGGGTCGGAACGGCGGCTACCTGCAGGGGCTGATGCGGCAGTGGCAGCACGATCTACTCCTGACGACGGCTTCGCGAGCGAGAGACGATGCAGCAAGCCCTACCCGCTGTGCGCGCGCCTATGCACTGAGTGGCACTGAGTTCCCTGAGGCGGAACCACGGACCGCGGGCGCCAGGAACCTCGCGGGATCAGTGGCCCAGGTGCTTGCGCAGGCGGTCGTGGAGGTCGGCGACGCGCTTGCCCCGCTTCGGCTTGGCCTCCACGTTGCCGAAAACGGAATAGCCGTTGACCACGACGACGGGTGCCTCGGGGTCGGTGGCCTCCAGGGTGAGCACCTCGAAGTTGCCGAAGACCCCGGTGCCGCTGCCGCGCAGTGAGATGTTCTCGGGAACGCGGACCTCGACATTGCCGAAGATCGACGTCGCGTTGATGACCGTGAGCCGCTGACCGAACATCGCCTCGGTCAGATCGATCTCGATGCTGCCGAAGAGGGAGAAGGCGTTGGTCCTGGGGCCCACGCGCCAGCGGCCCTTGCGGGTGGAGCTGGAGAACACCGCGACGAGGTTGTCGGCGGGCGCGGACGTGTCCTCGGGTCCGTACTTGTAGGACGCGGGCTGCGGGCGGGGGCGGGTCGTGGGCAGGTCCCGCACCAGCGGTTCCAGTTCGCCGACCGTCTTGGCGCGGTAGACCGAGTCGATCCGGTCGGAGTGCTCCTCGGCGTCGATCCGGCCCTCGGCCAGGGCCTCCCGGAGAATGTCCGCGATCCGGTCCCGGTCGGCGTCGGAGGCACGGATGGAGCCGGCCGGGTCGGCGGCACGGTCCGCGGGCTCGGCGTGAGCGACCGGCTTCTGAAGGTTCCCGCGGCCGGAGGCCGCTGAATCATGCTTGTCGAGGTCCACGTGCCCAGACTAGCGAAACGCGATAGATCGCGACTAGGGCCTGCCCGGTGGATCAGGCCCTGGGGCCTGTTCGGCGGGTCAGGTCGTGGTGGCCGTGAGGCCGCCGTGAGGCCGGCCGGATGTGCCGGTGCGGACAACACGCCCCGGCAACTGAGCCTTACCTCACAAGCCCGCACGGCTGGGGGCGTCTTACGCTTGTGGACGCGCTGCCAATGGAGGCCGCGCCGCAGTCTGCCGAGTGAGGAATGGCCGTAATGCCCCCTGTCTCCCGCCCGTCCAGCCCAGAGTTTGCGTACTCCGATCTGCTCCCGCTGGGAGAGGACACCACGCCCTACCGCCTGGTGACCGCCGAGGGTGTCTCCACCTTCGAGGCCGACGGCCGTACGTTCCTCAAGGTCGAGCCGGAGGCGCTGCGCAAGCTCGCCGAAGAGGCGATCCACGACATCCAGCACTACCTCCGCCCGGCGCACCTCGCCCAGCTGCGCAAGATCATCGACGATCCCGAGGCGTCGTCGAACGACAAGTTCGTCGCCCTGGACCTGCTGAAGAACGCGAACATCGCGGCCGCGGGCGTGCTGCCGATGTGCCAGGACACCGGCACGGCGATCGTCATGGGCAAGCGCGGGCAGAACGTGCTCACCGAGGGCGGCGACGAGGAAGCCCTCTCGCGCGGCATCTACGACGCGTACACCCGGCTGAACCTGCGCTACTCGCAGATGGCCCCGCTGACCATGTGGGACGAGAAGAACACCGGCTCGAACCTGCCCGCGCAGATCGAGCTGTACGCGACCGACGGCGGCGCGTACAAGTTCCTCTTCATGGCGAAGGGCGGCGGCTCCGCCAACAAGTCCTTCCTCTACCAGGAGACCAAGGCGGTCCTGAACGAGGCCTCCATGATGAAGTTCCTGGAGGAGAAGATCCGCTCGCTGGGCACGGCGGCGTGCCCGCCGTACCACCTCGCGATCGTCGTCGGCGGTACGTCGGCCGAGTTCGCGCTGAAGACCGCGAAGTACGCCTCCGCGCACTACCTGGACGAGCTGCCGTCCGAGGGCTCGGAGCTGGGTCACGGCTTCCGTGACGAGGAGCTGGAGAAGAAGGTCTTCGAGCTGACGCAGAAGATCGGCATCGGCGCGCAGTTCGGCGGCAAGTACTTCTGCCACGACGTGCGCGTGGTGCGGCTGCCGCGGCACGGCGCCTCGCTGCCCGTCGCGATCGCCGTGTCCTGCTCGGCCGACCGCCAGGCCGTCGCGAAGATCACGGCCGAGGGCGTCTTCCTGGAGCAGCTGGAGACGGACCCGGCGCGCTTCCTGCCGGAGACCACCGACGAGCACCTGGAGTCGGAAGGTGACGTGGTCAGGATCGACCTCAACCAGCCGATGGACGAGATCCTCGCCGAGCTGACCAAGTACCCGGTCAAGACCCGGCTCTCGCTCACCGGCCCGCTGGTCGTGGCGCGCGACATCGCGCACGCCAAGATCAAGGAGCGGCTGGACGCGGGCGAGGAGATGCCGCAGTACCTGAAGGACCATCCGGTCTACTACGCCGGCCCGGCGAAGACCCCGGAGGGTTACGCCTCCGGCTCCTTCGGCCCGACCACGGCAGGCCGTATGGACTCGTACGTCGAGCAGTTCCAGGCGGCGGGCGGCTCCAAGGTCATGCTGGCCAAGGGCAACCGGAGCAAGCAGGTCACGGACGCCTGCGACGCGCACGGCGGCTTCTACCTCGGCTCGATCGGCGGTCCGGCGGCGCGGCTCGCGCAGGACTGCATCAAGAAGGTCGAGGTCGTCGAGTACGAGGAGCTCGGCATGGAGGCGGTCTGGAAGATCGAGGTCGAGGACTTCCCGGCGTTCATCGTCGTGGACGACAAGGGCAACGACTTCTTCCAGAACCCGGCGCCCGCGCCGACGTTCACCAGCATCCCGGTGCGGGGCCCCGGTCTGGCCTAGGCCGATTCTTCACGGTCCGGTCTGCCCTCAGGCAGCGTCAATCGCCGGACGGGCTGGGCTTCCAGCCCGTCCGGCTACGTCGCGGGCCCGACAAGATCGCCCGGACAGGACCTGAGAGCGCGGGGTCCGGTGCGGAGCCC
>NZ_JBSGZO010000552.1:0-5187 GCF_053611045.1 Streptomyces sp. NPDC054841
GAGCTGGGCAACGCCCAGGACTTCGCCTTCGAGGAGCCGTTCGACGCGGTGAGCGCCGGCATGGTCCTGTTCCTGCTGCCGGAGCCGGAGAAGGCGCTGGCCTGCGCCGCGGCCGCGCTCCGGCCGGGAGGCCGGTTCGCGGCGACGACGTTCCCCACCGAGGACGGCCGTCTCGCCGCGGGCTGGGAGTCGGCGGAGATTCTCGCCGGGGTACTGGCCAGGTACCTCCCGGAGGGCGTCGAGGACCCGTGGAAGGTGGTCCTCGGGCTCGGCGGCCCGCTGGTCTCCGAGGAGTCCACCGCGGCGGCCTTCCTCGCGGGCGGCTTCAGCTACGTCGACATCCGCCATATCCCGGCGAAGTCCCGCTTCGAGACGATCGACGACTACCTGTCCTGGACCTGGACGGTGACCACGCGCATGCAGTGGGACCTGGTGCCGTCCGAGCGGGTGGCCGAGGCGACCGCAGAGGCACGCGAAGCGCTGAAGGTCCTCGCGGGCGCCGACGGTTCGCTGGAGTTCTCCTGCCCGACCAGGACCGTTCGCGCCGTCCGCTGACCCCGTCGCCAGATCTGCAGACCAAGCACTGAGCACGAAGCCGAGAGGTGCGATGACATGCGTACTGAGTTGATCCGGCCGCTGTCCGAGCTGCTGGGCGGACACGCCGTCCGGATCGGGGACAAGGCCGCCTTCACCGACGCGCGGCGCAGCGTCAGCTACCGCGAACTGGAGCGGCGGACCTCTCGGCTCGCCGGGCATCTGGCCGCCCTGGGGCTGGAGAAGGGCGGTCGTGCGGCCGTCCTGATGGGCAACAGCGTGGAGGCGGTGGAGAGCTGCCTCGCCGTCATCCGGGCGGGCGGCATCACGGTGCCGCTCAATCCGCAGGCGTCCGAGGCCGAGCTGGCCCACTTCCTGGACGACAGCGGGGCGTCCGTGGTGCTCTGCGACCCGGCGCGCCTCGATCAGCTGCTGCGGGTGCTGACCGGGCGCTCGGCACCTCGGATCGTGCTGACCGGCGACGCCCCGCCCCCGAAGCATGCACCCAGCGGTACGGCCGCCTACGAGGCACTTGCGGCCACCGAGCCGGAGGGCCCGGCCCCCGAGGAGAATCCGCTCGACGACCCGGCGTGGATGCTCTACACGTCCGGCACCACGGGCCGGCCCAAGGGCGTGCTGTACTCGCTGCGCAGCTCGCTGTGGCTGGTGGCATCCTGCCATGTGCAGGTACTGGGGCTGTCGGAGGACGACCGGCTGCTGTGGCCGATGCCCCTCTTCCACGGGCTCGGCCAGAACCTGTGCGTCATGGGTGTGACCGCCGTGGGTGCCGGTGCGCGGCTGATGGGCGGTTTCGCCGCCTCCGACGTGCTGGACGCACTGCACGAGGACGCGGTGACGTTCCTGGCGGGAGTGCCGACGACGTACCACTATCTGCTGGAGCGCGCCGGCGAGGAGGACACCGGCCTGCCGGCACTGCGGCTGGGGTTCGTGGCCGGCTCGGCGAGCGGCGCCTCGCTCGGCTCCCGCTTCGAGGAGGCGTTCGGTGTCCCGCTCGTCGACCAGTACGGCTCCACCGAGACCGGCGCGATCACCTCCAACTGGCCTACCGGGGAGCGTGTCGCCGGATCTGCCGGTCTTCCCGTGCCGGGCGTGAGCGTCCGCCTGGTCGACCCCGAGTCCGGCAGGGACATGGCGGCCGGGGAGGAGGGCGAGGTGTGGGTGAGCGGCCCCAACGTCATGCTCGGCTACCACGGACAGCCCGGGACCACCACCGAGGTGCTGCGCGACGGCTGGTACCGCACGGGCGATCTGGCGCGGCGGGACGCTCTCGGACATGTGACCCTCACCGGCCGGCTCAAGGAACTGATCATCCGGGGCGGCGAGAACATCCACCCCGTCGAGATCGAGGAAGTGCTGCGCGGCGTGCGCGGTGTGACCGACGCGGCGGTGGGCGCCGAACCGCACGACGTCCTCGGCGAGGTGCCGGTGGCGTACGTGGTGCCGGGCCCGGAAGGCGTGGACGCGCAGGCGCTGTTCGCGCACTGCCGCGAGCGCATGTCGTACTTCAAGGTGCCCGAGAAGCTCTACGCCGTCGAACGCGTGCCCAGGACCGCCTCCGGGAAGATCACCCGGCATCTGCTGGCGGCTGCGGAGCCCCGGCTGCTCGGGGTGGCGGTGGCCGCTGCCGCACCGGACTCCGGGACGGGCGAGGGCGGTCCGGGCCACGCGGGCGAGTGGACGCGGCGGCTGGCCGGCCTGCCGCCCGCCGAGCGGACCCGGGCCGTGCTGGGCCTGGTCCGCGCCGAGGTGGCCGGTGCTCTCGGCCTCGCCACCCCCGATGAGGTCGCGCCCGACCGGCCGTTCGTCGACCTGGGCCTCGGTTCGCTGGCCGTCGTCGCGGTCGGCCGGCGGCTGTGTACGGCGGTCGGGCTGCGGCTCCCGGCGACCGTGGTGTTCGATCATCCGACGCCGGCGGCGCTCGCGGACCGGCTGGTCGCGGAGCTGACCGGCTCCTCCGGCGCCCCCGTGCGGTCCGCCGCTGCCCCGGCCGCGCGCGCGGTCCGGCCCGTCACCGACGACGAGCCGATCGCGATCGTCGGCATGGCCTGCCGGTTTCCCGGCGGGGTGGAGTCACCGGAAGAGCTGTGGGAGCTGATCGCCGAAGGAAGTGACGTCACTTCGGAGTTCCCCGACGACCGGAACTGGCCGCTGGAGACCCTGATCGACCCCGATCCCGACAAGCCGGGAACCAGTTACGCGTCCCGCGGCGGCTTCCTGTCCGATCCGGCCGCCTTCGACGCCGGGTTCTTCGGCATCAGTCCGCGTGAGGCGACCGCGATGGATCCGCAGCAGCGGCTGCTCCTGGAGCTCGGATGGGAGGTGTTCGAGCGGGCGGGCTTCGACCCGACACGCCTCGCCGGCTCGCAGACCGGCGTCTTCGTCGGCACCAAGGGCCAGACGTACAGCACACTCGCCGCGCCCGCCTCCGAGTACGAGGGCTATCTCGGCTTCGCCACATCGGGCAGTGTGATGTCCGGACGCGTGGCCTACACCCTGGGCCTTCAGGGTCCCGCGATCACCGTGGACACGGCCTGCTCCGCTTCTCTGGTGGCCCTGCACCTGGCATGCCAGTCCCTGCGCTCCGGTGAGTCGCGGCTCGCGCTCGCGGGTGGTGTCACGGTGATGGCCACGCCGGACGACATGATCACCTTCAGTCGGCAGCGCGGTCTCGCCCCGGACGGCCGCGTCAAGGCCTTCGCCGAGGCGGCGGACGGTACGGCTTTCGGGGAGGGCGCCGGGTTCCTGCTGCTGGAGCGGCTCTCCGACGCCCGCCGGGCCGGGCATCAGGTGCTCGCCGTGATCAGGGGCAGCGCCGTGAACCAGGACGGCGCGTCCAACGGGCTGACGGCGCCCAACGGCCAGGCACAGCAGCGGGTGATCCGGCAGGCGCTCGCCAACGCCCGCGTGGCCGCGGCCGAGGTCGACCTCGTCGAGGCCCACGGCACCGGAACCACCCTCGGCGACCCCATCGAGGCCGAGGCGGTCCTCGCGACCTACGGGCAGGACCGGCCCGCGGAGCGGCCGCTGTGGCTGGGGTCCGTCAAGTCCAACATCGCCCACACCCAGGCCGCGGCGGGCATCGCGGGAGTCATCAAGCTCGTGCAGGCGATGCGGCACACGACCCTGCCGCCCACGCTGAACGTCGACCGGCCCTCCCCGCACGTCGACTGGGCGTCCGGCCAGGTGCGGCTGCTGACCGAGGCCCGGCCCTGGACCGCCCAGGGACACCCGCGTCGCGCGGGCGTGTCCTCCTTCGCCATCAGCGGCACCAACGCCCATGTCGTCCTGGAGGAAGCACCGTCCCCCGCCGCCCGGGACGCCGGCACCGGGCCGGTCTCACGGCCGCCGGCCGCAGTGCCCTGGCTGCTGTCCGCCAAGTCGCCCGCCGCGCTGCGCGAACAGGCCCGTCGGCTGGGAGCCTTCGTGCGGTCCGCGCCGGAGAACGGCGCCACGGATGTGGGCCGTACCCTGGCGCTGTCCCGGGCGGGCCTGGAGTACCGGGCCGCCGTCGTCTCCGACAGCACGGAGGGCCTGCTGCGCGGTCTGGACGCGCTCGCGTCGGACGAGCCCGCGGCCGGGCTGACGACGGGGCTCGCTGCGCCCACCCGCACCACCGCCTTCCTCTTCACCGGCCAGGGCTCGCAGCGCCCGGGCATGGGCCGGGACCTGTACGAGGCGTTCCCCGCGTTCGCGGATGCCCTGGACGCCGTGTGCGAGCACCTCGACCCGGAGGTGCGGGAGCTGCTGCTGGCCCCCGCCGGCACGGCCGACGACGGGCGCGTCCACCGCACCGCCCTCGCCCAGCCCGCCTTGTTCGCCCTGGAAGTGGCGCAGTTCCGGCTGCTGCGCTCCTGGGGGGTGCGCCCCGACGCACTCGCCGGTCACTCCATCGGCGAACTGGCCGCGGCGCAGGTGTCCGGGATCCTCTCCCTCCCCGATGCCGCCGTGCTGGTCACCGCCCGCGGGGCCCTGATGCAGGCGCTGCCGGAGGGCGGGGCCATGATCGCCCTGGAGGCCACCGAGGAGGAGGTGCTGCCACTGCTCGCGGGGCACGAGTCGCGGATGGGGATCGCCGCTGTCAACGCACCCCGGTCCGTGGTCGTCTCGGGCGACGACGACGCCGTGTCCGGTGTCGCCGAAGCGCTGGCCGCCCAGGGCCGCAGGACCAAGCGTCTGGCAGTGAGTCACGCCTTCCACTCCCCCCGTATGGACGCCGCACTGGCCGGCTTCCGCGACGTGGCCCGCACGCTCACGTACCGTGAGCCGGCCGTCCCGATCGTCTCCACCGTGACCGGCGCTCCGGCGGGCGGGGAACTGCTCACGCCCGAGTACTGGGTCGGCCAGCTCCGCTCCGCGGTCCGTTTCGCGCCCGCGATACGTGCGTTGCGTGACCGCGGCACCGACACCTTCGTCGAGCTGGGTCCCGACGGCGTACTGACGGCCCTGGTGCGCGACACCCTCGGTGACGATGCCCACCGCGCCCTGCCGCTCGCCCGTCACGACCGGCCGGGTGCCGCGACCGCGGTCGCCGCCCTCGGTTCGCTGCACACGCTCGGCGTCGCGGTGGACTGGGAAGCGTTCTTCGGAGGTTCGGGGACCCGGCACGGTCCGCTGCCCACGTACGCGTTCCAG
>NZ_JBSGZO010000553.1:0-5159 GCF_053611045.1 Streptomyces sp. NPDC054841
GGGCCCGACGCGGCTGCGGGCGCCGGCCCCGGCGCCCGGCCTGATGTGGAGCCCGCGCAGGCCGCGGACCGCGCGCCCGCGGGGCGCGACATGTCGCGGCGGCTGTTCGTCGCGCGGGCCGTCGGTGGCGCCGCGGCCGCCGCGGCGGTGGGGACCGTCGGGTACGGGACGTACGGAGTGCTGCGCGGGCCGAGCGTGAAGCGGGTCACCGTTCCGCTCGCGAAGCTGGCGCGCGCGGCGCACGGCTACCGGATCGCCGTCGTGAGCGACATCCATATCGGCCCCGTCCTCGGCCGTGCGCACACCCAGCGGATCGTGGACGCGATCAACGCCACCCAGCCCGACCTCGTCGCCGTCGTCGGCGACCTGGTCGACGGGAGCGTCGCCGACCTCGGCCGGGCCGCCGAGCCGCTCGCCGGGCTGCGGTCGCGTCACGGCTCGTACTTCGTCACCGGGAACCACGAGTACTTCTCGGGCGCCGACGCCTGGGTCGATCACGTACGCGAACTCGGCCTCACTCCCCTCCGCAACGACCGCGTCGAGATCGCCGGGTTCGACCTCGCCGGGGTCGACGACGTCGCGGGCGAGAGCGAGGGCCAGGGGCCCGACTTCGTCCGGGCGCTCGGCGACCGCGACCGCACCCGCGCCGCGGTGCTGCTCGCCCATCAGCCGGTCGTCATCCACGACGCCGTACGCCACGGCGTGGACCTCCAGTTGTCGGGACACACCCACGGCGGCCAGCTCTGGCCCGGCAACTACCTCGCCGAACTGGCCAATCCGACCGTCGCCGGGCTGGAACAGTACGGCGACACCCAGCTCTACGTGTCGCGCGGCGCCGGTGCCTGGGGCCCGCCCGTACGCGTCGGCGCGCCCTCCGACATCACCGTCGTCGAACTAGCCTCCCGTCATGCCTGACAAGTTCCCTGTAAGGTAAGGGAATTTCCCTCTCTCCGTTAACCCCGTGTGATTGGGTGAGCGCGCATCACGATCAGGGGTGGGCGTGAAGGGAACACGGGCGATGCCTTCGATCCGGCTGCGGATTCTCGCGACGTGCTTAGTACTGCTGGCTGCCGGTCTCGGCGCCTGGAAACTGCTCCCGTCCGACGACTTACGTGAGACCGTCACCGTCGGCACGACGGACGCCGTCACGTCCCTCGACCCGGCGGGTGCGTACGACGCCGGCTCCTGGGCGCTGTACAGCAACCTGTTCCAGTCCCTGCTGACCTTCACACCCGGCTCGGCCACTCCGGTCCCGGACGCCGCCGAGAGCTGCGCCTTCACCGGGCTGAACCTTCAGACCTACCGCTGCGAGCTCCGCTCCGACCTCACCTTCGCCAGCGGCCGCAAGGTCACCGCCGAGGACGTCAAGTACTCCTTCGACCGGATGCTGCGGATCAAGGCGGACGTCGGCCCGCAGTCGCTCTTCACCACGCTCAAGTCCGTCACGGCCGAAGGCCGGACCGTCATCTTCAACCTCGGCTCCCGGGACGCGACCTTCCCGCAGAAGGTCGCGACCGGCGCCGGCTCGATCGTCGACCGCTCCGCGTACCCGGCGGACTCGCTCCGCAAGGGCAGCGCCGTCGACGGCTCCGGTCCGTACGTCCTCAAGGGCTACCGTCCCGGCGTCAGCGCCACCCTGGAGCCCAACCCCGCCTACAAGGGCGCGGTCACCAAGCGGGGCGGCCCCGTCGTCATCCGCTACTTCGAGGCGTCCGAGCAGCTCGCGACGGCCTGGAAGGACAAGAGCGTCGACGTCACCCACCGTCAGCTGCCGCCCTCCGTGATCGCGGGCCTCGGCAGCAGCAAGGAAGAGGTACGCATCGACGAGGCCGACAGCTCCGAGATCCGCAACCTCGTCTTCAACGTCCGCGAAGGAGCCCCGTTCGCGAAGCAGCCGGTGCGGCAGGCGGTCGCCGCGGTCATCGACCGCACCGCGCTGGCGACGGCGGTCTACCAGGCCACCGTCGAGCCGCTCTACTCCCTGATCCCGCAGGGCATCAGCGGACACAACACCTCCTACTTCGACGTGAACCCGAAAACCGACCCGAAGGGCGCGGAGAAACTGCTGGAGGAGGCCGGTGTCCGGATCCCGGTGCGCTTCACCCTCGCCCACAGGCAGGACAGCGCCGCGGCGAAGGAGGCGGCCGAGCTGCGCCGGCAGCTGGAGAGCACCGGTCTGTTCAAGGTGAAGGTGACCGACGCGGAATGGCAGACCTTCCAGAAGGGGTACGCGGCAGGGGACTACGACGCGTACACCCTCGGCTGGCTGCCGGACTTCCCGGACCCCGACAACTTCGTCCAGCCGCTCGTCGGCCGTGACTCCAGTCTGCACACGGGCTACCGGAGCACCCGTGTCGACCGGCTGATCCAGTCCACGCAGCAGTACAGCGACCGGGCCCGCGCCGCGAACGACTTCAGGTCGATCCAGAAGGCGGTGGCGGAAGACGCTCCGCTCGTACCGCTGTGGCAGAAGAAGGACTACGTGCTGAGCACCGAGGACATCACGGGCTCGCAGTATCTGTCGGACGGCACCGGCATCTGGCGGCTGTGGGAGCTGGGCCGGCTCTGAGCGCGGTTCAGTCCTTGCGGTTCGGCGCGCGCTTGGGTTTGCCCGAGGCCGCCATGCCGGCCGCCGTCGGCATGAAGTCCCTCAGCAGCTCGTGGGTTTCCTTGACGAGGGGCCGCAGGATCCGGAACCGGGAGAGCGAGATCGCGCGGGCGGTGACCGGCGCGAGCCGCTCGACGAGGCGGCGGCTGTTGGCGCACCCCTCGGAGCGGTCGTACACCCAGAAAAGCACCAGGCCCATCTGCTGGAGCCAGAGCAACTGGGGGAGCGCCTCGGCCAGTTCGGGGTCGACCTTGACGGACGCCCCGGCGAGCACCCGGCGGTGGACCTCGATCGCCGCGTCACGAGGACCCTCGGACTCCGGCGAGAACGGGCTGAGCGGACTGTCCGGATCGGCCGCGTTCTTGAAGAACTGGGCCGCGAACTCGTGATACGGCTCGGCGATGTCGAGCCAGCCGAGAAGGACCCCGCGGATCCGTGCCGTGAGGTCCTTCTCGTCGCCGTCCAGGATCTCCGCGACCGCCGCCCGGTGCTGCTCGGCGATCCGGTCGTAGAAACCCTGGACCAGGTGTTCCTTGGAGGAGAAGTAGTAGTACGCGTTGCCGACGGAGACACCTGCCTCCTGGGCGATGGCCCGCATCGTCGTCTTGTCGTAACCGCGCTCCTGGAAGAGCCGGAGCGCGGTTTCGAGGATGAGCGTGCGGGTCTGCTCGCTCTTGGCCGGCTTCGCGGACCGGCCCGGGTTCTCGTCCTTCTCGTCCTTCACGTCGTTCACGGTGACCGAGCCTAACCGGGCGGGCCCGGAACCTCGCACCGACCTTCCCAGGACGGGGCCGTCGCCTCCCGGTACTTGGCGGCGGCGAGCACGGTCACCTTGGCGAACGGCGCGCCTGCGGGGGTGCTGAGCCAGTGGGCCTTGGGCCGGTGCTCGGCCAGTGCCCACAGGCAGACGATCCAGGCGGCGGTGGACCGGTACACCTGGCCCCGGTCCCCGACCACCGTGATCTCCCGCAGGGTGCTCTCGTGATCGAGGGCGGGGAAGCGGCGCCTTGCCTCGTCCGATGCCGCCGGGACCAGCTCCAGCGGGACGAGCTGCCGCTGCCGCAGCAGCCACTGGCGCAGATGGACGCAGAGCGAGCACTGTGCGTCGTACAGCACGGTCAGCCGCCGCACCGGAATGCCCATGACGGCTCACACACCCGCGGCGGGGGCCGCCCAGGGACCCTTGCCGGCCGGTCCGGTCCAGCTCTGCGGCGGGACCGGCGGGGTCTGCTCGCGCTCCATCATGCCGCGCCGGCGGATCTTGTTGAGGACGTAGACATTGCCGAGGTGCATCACTCCGAGGACGAGCAGGACGACGCCGAGCTTCACCGAGAGCGCCTCGAACAGCCGGCGGGCGTCGGCGACGGCGTCGTCCTGGCTGAGGTGGAGAGCGACGAAGCCGAAGTTGACGAGGTAGAAGCCGACCACGAGGAGGTGGTTGACGGCCTCGGCGAGCTTCTCGTTCCCGTGCAGGACATCGGCGAGGAAGATCCGTCCGTTCCGGCTGAGGGTACGGGCCACCCAGACGGTGAGCGCCACGCTGATCAGCAGGTAGACGACGTACGCGACGACAGTGAGGTCCATTCCCCACCCTCCCTTGAACGCGTTCAAAAGGTCTTGTCATGGACTGTAGACCTCTTCCTGAACGTGTTCAAGTCGATGACAAGGGAGTGCACTCCGTCGTGGGCGCGGGCACCGCGTCGGTCCTGGTGAAGGTGCCGGCCGTCGCCGTGAACGTCTTCGTCGCGCCGTGCCGGAAGCGTCGAATCCTGCAGGACCGCCGCGGTCGCCAGGCACGCACCGCCGACCGCGAACGCGGCCACGGTCAGCGGGACTTCCGGTCCCCATGCGGACGCGGTCACCGGCGCGAGCGCGTAACCCGGCGGTGTCTCCGGCGAAGTGGCCCATCTGGCAAGGGTGCTGCTGTCCGCCGGGCGCGGCGAGCTGGAGCGGCGGGCCGGGCGGGTGCGGCACAAGGTGACGCTCAACCGGATCGGGGCCGCGCTCGCCGCTCCGCAGGCCGTCCCCGGGCCGTCCCCGTCGCTATACGCTCAGCGTCCGCGCGTAGTTGATCTGTCCCATGACCCAGTGCAGGGTTTCGGGGCCGGTCGCCGGGATCATCGTCGAATGGAAGCGGCCACCGCTGGTGACCGTCACCTGGACATAGCCCGTGGTCGTCTTCTCCTTCATCAGGAGGAAGAACAGGCCCAGCAGGCAGAAGACCGCGAAGACGACCGCGAGCACGATTCCGACCGTCGGGATCTTCTCCTCGGTGCGGGACATGTCCGTGACGGACCACACCGCGCCCTTGAGCGGCAGCGTGCCGGCCGGAGTCACGATCGAGTCCTGGAGGACGGTGATGTCACCGATCGACATCAGCGGCGCCGCCACCCCGCCCATCGGGACGAGCGGTGCCTGCGGATAGCCGTAGCCCGGGACGCCCGACGGCTGCGTCGGTCCCCACTGGTAGTCACCGCTGTCCATATAGGGGTTCGGGTTCGGCTCGCTCATCAATCCCCGCTCTCGATCGGAACACCACACGACAAAGGCC
>NZ_JBSGZO010000554.1:0-5149 GCF_053611045.1 Streptomyces sp. NPDC054841
CTCTACGGTCGTGTGCAGTGGACGATCAACGGTCCGAGGGGGTCCATGGTGTCCGGCGAGGCGCCCGGCAGCGCCAATGCCAGGCCGCAGACCGGGCAGCGGATGGCGGGCACCTTCCCGGCCGGGCCGCTGGTGCCGGTGCTGCTCGTCGCGGGTGCGGCCGCGCCGTACGCGGCGACCTATGTACTGGCGGCCCTGCTCGTGGCCTCGCTGCGGGTCGCGGGCCCCGAGCGCGGCATGCTGGGCCGGATCAGCTCCGCGTTCCGCACGCTCGCGACAGCGGGGGCGCCGCTCGGGGCGCTGCTCGGTGGTGCCTCGGCGGCCGCGTGGGGACTGAGCACCCCTGCGCTGCCGGCGGCCGGCCTGTTCAGCCTCGCCGTCGCGTCGCCGGCCCCTCAGATCAATTAGGTTGGTGGGGCAGCGGGGCACGCAGGCAGGTACGAGAAGAAGTGGGCTGATGTCCAGAATGAACGCAGAAAGCCGTACCCGGCTCAACCGGACGCCCGAGTGGGCCGCTCTCGGCAAGCACCGTGAGCAGCTGGCCGACACACATCTGCGGGAGCTGTTCGCCGCCGACGCCGACCGGGGCAGCCGGTACACCCTCCAGGTCGGCGACCTCCACCTCGACTACTCCAAGCACCTGGTGACCGACGAGACGCTGGCGCTGCTGCGCGAGCTGGCCGCGGCCACCGATGTCACGGGGCTGCGGGACGCCATGTTCCGCGGCGAGAAGATCAACGTCACCGAGCAGCGGGCCGTGCTGCACACGGCGCTGCGCGCGCCCCGTGACGCCGTCATCGAGGTCGACGGCGAGGACGTGGTGCCCGGGGTGCACGCCGTGCTCGACAAGATGAGCGCGTTCTCCGAGCGGATCCGCTCGGGCAGCTGGACCGGCCACACCGGAAAGCCCATCAAGAACGTCGTCAACATCGGCATCGGCGGCTCCGACCTCGGCCCGGCGATGGCGTACGAGGCGCTGCGCTCCTACACCGCACGGGACCTGACGTTCCGTTTCGTCTCGAACGTGGACGGGGCCGATCTGCACGAGGCGGTGCGCGACCTCGACGCCGCCGAGACGCTGTTCATCATCGCGTCCAAGACGTTCACCACGATCGAGACCATCACCAACGCGACGTCCGCCCGCGACTGGCTGCTCACCGAGCTGAAGGCCGGCCAGGACGCCGTCGCCAAGCACTTCGTGGCCCTGTCGACGAACGCCGAGAAGGTCGACGAGTTCGGCATCGACACGGCGAACATGTTCGAGTTCTGGGACTGGGTAGGCGGGCGTTACTCGTACGACTCGGCCATCGGGCTCTCGCTGATGATCGCCATCGGCCCGGACCGCTTCCGCGAGATGCTCGACGGGTTCCACCTCGTCGACGAGCACTTCCGCACCGCACCGCCGGAGGAGAACGCGCCACTGCTGCTCGGCCTGCTGGGCGTCTGGTACGGCGGGTTCTTCGACGCCCAGTCGCACGCGGTGCTGCCGTACTCGCACTACCTGAGCAAGTTCACCGCGTACCTGCAGCAGCTGGACATGGAGTCCAACGGCAAGTCCGTCGACCGTGACGGCAACCGCGTCGACTGGCAGACCGGACCCGTCGTCTGGGGCACGCCCGGCACCAACGGGCAGCACGCGTACTACCAGTTGATCCACCAGGGGACGAAGCTCATCCCGGCCGACTTCATCGGCTTCGCGCAGCCCGTCCCGGACCTGCTGCCGGGACTGGTCGCCCAGCACGACCTGCTGATGGCCAACTTCTTCGCCCAGACGCAGGCGCTGGCCTTCGGCAAGACTCCCGACGAGGTACGGGCGGAGGGCGTCGCGGAGGAGCTGGTGCCGCACAAGACGTTCGTGGGCAACCACCCGACCACCACGATCCTGGCAAACGAGCTGACCCCGTCCGTCCTCGGCCAGCTCATCGCGCTCTACGAACACAAGGTGTTCGTCCAGGGCGCCGTCTGGAACATCGACTCCTTCGACCAGTGGGGCGTCGAGCTCGGCAAGGTCCTCGCCAAGCGGATCGAGCCCGTCCTCACCGAGGGACGCGGCGGCGAGAACCTCGACAGCTCGACCGCCGCGCTGGTGGCCACGTACCGCTCATTGCGCTGGGGGTCCCCCCACGCCCCCAGGGCGTAGGGGGAGTTGATCCGATGACGGGGGAGGAGACCGTGCGGCTGCGGCCGCCGAACAACACGCTGAACGAACGGGCCGTCGGCTGGTGGCGGGTGCAGTGCCTGCTGACGACCGTCGTACCGGTGGCGGTACTCGGCCTGCTGGGGGCGTTCATCGCGCCCGCCAGGACCTGGCTGCTGGCGGCAGCCGGCGTCGTGGCGGCCCTCGGGCTGGCAGGCACGGTCTTCTTCCCCTCCTGGTGGTACCGGGTGCACCGCTGGGAGGTCACGGACGAAGCGGTGTACGTCCGGACCGGCGCCCTCTGGCAGGAGTGGCGGATCGCCCCCATGTCCCGGATCCAGACCGTGGACACCGTGCGAGGGCCCTTGGAGCAGGCCTTCCGGCTCGCCACGGTCACCGTCACCACCGCCTCCTCCAAGGGCGCGATCAGGATCGAGGGGCTGGACCACGAGCTGGCGGCGGAGCTGGCCGAGCAGCTGACCCGGATCACCCAGGCCACGCCCGGGGATGCCACATGAGCGACGGCTGGCTGCGGCTCGACCGGCGTACCGTCCTCGTCACGGCCGTGGTCCTGACCGGAGTCGCGGGCGGCGCCGGGCTGCCGGTCCTGTTCGGCCTCGCGGGCGGCATGCCGTGGTGGCAGGCACTCGGCTGGGTGCTGGCAGGCGCCGCCGTCCTCGTCGCGGGCGGCTCGGCCGCGGACTACGTACGGTGGCGGCGCACGCGGTACCGCATCGGACCCGAGCGCGCCGAACTCCACACCGGCCTGCTGCTGATAAAGCGCCGCTCGCTGGCCCGCGAGCGCATCCGCAGCGTCGATCTGACGGCCAATCCGCTGCAGCGACTGCTCGGTCTCGTCAAGGTACGGATCGGCACCGGAGAGCACACCGGCGGTGGGGAGTCCACGCTGGAACTCGACCCGGTCGCCAGGCCGGAGGGCGAGCGGCTGCGCCGTGAGCTGCTGGCCCGCGCCGCCGTCGTCGCCCCTGGCACCCACCGGGAGGGCGAGCTGGCCACCCTCGATTTCCGCTGGATCCGGTACGCACCGGTGTCGTTCGTCGCCCCGCTGCTCGGCGGAGCGGCCGCCGGTGCGGTGATGCAGGTCAGCGAATGGTTCGGCGCGCAGAGTGAGGTCATCGACTGGATCGCCGAGCAGTTCCGGGGCACCCCGGTCGTCTGGATCGTCGTCGTGCTGGCCCTCGGGGCCCTGGTCGCAGGAGTCGTCGGCGCACTCGGGCTCTGGGTCGAGATGTGGTTCAACTACCGGCTGGAACGGGAGCCGGGCGGCACCCTGCGGGTCCGCCGCGGACTGTTCACCGCCCGCTCGCTCTCCATCGAGGAGCGACGGCTGCGCGGAGTGGAGCTCGTCGAGCCCCTCGGTGTACGGATGTTCGGCGCGGCACGGGTGGACGCGGTCGCGACGGGACTCGTCCAGGAGCAGGACGACCAGCACGCCGACCACAAGACGCTTCTGCCGCCCGTGCCACGCTCCGTCGCCGACGATGTGACGGCGCTGGTGCTGCGCGAGTCCAGCCCGCCGACGAGCGTGGCGCTCACCGCTCATCCGCGCGCGGCACGCGCCCGCAGGCTGCGCTGGGCGCTCACCGCCGCACTCGTCCCGCTCCTCGTGCTCACGCTCCTGGGCCTGCTGGTCACGGACGTATTGTGGTACGTCGCGGCCGCATCCGCGGTGGTGTTCCTGCCGCTCGCGGTGCTCCTCGCACTGGACGCGTACCGCAGTCTGGGCCACGCCGTCGACGGCGACTATCTGCTCGCCCGCTCCGGGACCGTCCGGCGCGGGACGGTCGCGCTGCAACGCGGCGCAGTCATCGGCTGGACGCTCAAACAGTCCTGGTTCCAGCGCCGTGCCGGAGTCCTCACCCTGACCGCGACCACGGCGGCGGGCGACGGGGCGTACTCGGTGTACGACGCCGACGAGCACGAGGTCCTCGACTTCGCCTCCCGCGCGGTCCCGGGCCTGCTGGAGCCGTTCCTGGAGCGACCGGAACGCACGGTGTGAGGCAGTCCACTTCGGGAGTGGGAGTCGGTGCCTCGTTCCACCGCGATCATGACATGCATGACTTATGCCAACCGCCGCACCGTACTGGCCGGCCTCGCCGGCGCCGCACTCAGCGCCTCCGTACTCAACACCTTTGCCGCCGCCCCCGCGTACGCCGCCGACCTCTACGCGTCGAACACCGACCTCTACACGAAGCTCGCCGGCAAGGAGGGCACGGACTTCGCCCGGCGCTACAAGCGCCATGAGCTGTTCGACAACAGCGACAGCCTGAGATACCCGTTCAACCGCACCACGATCATGGCCCTCCACGGCGGCGGCATCGAGGGGGGCACGTCCGAGCTGTGCCTGGCGATAGCGGGCTACCACCCGGCCACGCTCGCCGTGCAGCCGGCGGGCGGCCCGGTCCACGACTACTGGATGTTCGAGGGTGTGCGCGCGTCCAACAACAGCGAGCTGCACGTCACCTCGACGAACAACGACGACCGCTCCGCCCTGTCCATGGCCGCGGGCAGCCTCAATGTGCTGAGTCTGCACGGCTGTACGGCGGCGCAGGCCGGTGCGTCCGCGGGAGTGCCCGAGGCAGTCGTCGTCGGCGGCCTCAACACCCACTTCAAGACGTATCTGCACGAGGAGTTCCAGGCCGCCGGGTTCCAGACCATCGACGGCTCGACGGTTCCCGCTCTCGCGGGCGAGGACCCTGCCAACATCTGCAACAAGACCCTGCTCGGCAAGGGCGCCCAGCTGGAGATGACCACCGAGCTGCGCCAGAGCATGTTCGACGCCGGCTACTTCACCCGGCTCGGACGGCCGACCCACACCAATGCCGTCTTCGACGCCTTCGTCGGCGCCGCCCGCAAGGCCATCGCACGCCTGGAGGCCCGCCCGGACCAGGTCATCCTCTGATCCGCTGACGATCCCCCGACGCCGAAGGCCCGGTTCGCCATGCGGGCGAACCGGGCCTTCGTACGACGGAGCCGACGACTCGTCAGGGC
>NZ_JBSGZO010000555.1:0-5148 GCF_053611045.1 Streptomyces sp. NPDC054841
GGCCCCCTCCGTTCGTCACGCCTTCGCGCGTGCCCCGGCCACCAGGCCCAGTGCGACGTCGACGGCGAGGAACACCAGCAGGCTGATGCCGAGCAGCGGTATGAACCAGCCCACCAGCGCGGTCGCCGCGGCGAGCGGGAGCAGGGCGGGCACCGGCACCTTGCGCCAGGCGCCGCGCGGCATGGGACGGCCGGCGCTCAGCTTGTTCTCCTTGGTCGGCCGGCGCAGCCACCACATGCGGTAGCCCCAGATGACGAGGAACATCAGCGCGACGGCGAGGGACGCGAGGGCCAGTTGATTGACCAGGCCGAAGGTGTAGCCCATGTGGACGTCGATGCCGAAGCGGGTCAGCTTGGCGAGCAGCGGGTAGTCCGCGAAGCGCAGGGTGTCCATGACCCGTCCGTCGGCCGGGTCGACGGCGACGGAGTCGAGGTGGACCGGGAACTGCCGGTCGCGCTCCTTGACCACATATCCCTGGCCGTCGCCGGGCAGGGTGATCTGGATCTGCTCGTCGACGCCTTCGGCCCGGGCCGCCTCGACGACCTTGTCGAGGCCGGCGTCCGGGCCGGTGGCGGGCTTGGGGCTGCCGTGTCCGGCCCCGTGGCCCTGGTGGCCGCCGCCGGAGTCCTGTCCGTCGAGTGCGGCTGCGACGGACGGGGTGGCCCCGCCCAACTGGGTCTGGATCTTGTCGATGTTGGCACCGGCGTACGTCGACCAGGTCAGGCCGGTGGCGGAAAGGACGAGGAGACCGACGACGGCCCACAGGCCGACGGAGCCGTGCCAGGACAGGGTCCTGCGGCGGCCGGTGGCGGTGCGGTCGGGCAGCAGGAGCGCCTTGCGACCGGACCGCTTGCGTCCGATCCACAGCAGCAGACCGCCGAGGGCGACGACCCACATCCAGCTGGCGGCCATCTCGCTGTAGATCCGCCCGGTCTCGCCGAGCTGCAGGTTCGAGTGCAGCCCCGACAGCCAGGTGCGTATCGGCAGCGCGTCGCCGGAGGTCTCCAGCTGTCCGCGCACTTTCCCGGTGTAGGGGTCGACGAAGACCGTGAGGTCCTTGTCCTCGCCCACCTCGGGACTCTGCATGAGGACCCGGGTGGTCGCGCCCTCTTCCGGCGACGGCCACACCGCGGTGACCGTGCCCTGCGGATGGGCGTCGCGGGCCGCCGAGACCTGGGTCTCGAGCGAAACGGTCGTCTTGCCGACGTCGGTGGTCAGCTCATGGCTGTAGAGCACCTTCTCCGCCGGCAGCGCGAGCGCGTACAGCAGTCCGGTGGCGGCGGCGAGAAGGAGCAAGGGGGCGATGAGCACACCCGCGTAGAAGTGGATGCGCAGCACGAGCGGGCGCAGCGCGCTCCATGTGAAGGCGGGGCGGGGAGTGGGGGTGGTCGGTGAATCGGCCGTCGGCTCTTCGGGCTTGACGGAGTCGTCAATGGCCATGGCTCTCCTCGGAGTTGGTGCACGTTGACATGGGGATATGCGGTCCCCGGTGTCAGACGTTCACTCCAGGGGCCGTGGCGCGGGTGAAGGGGCGGCCGGGCGGGCCCCGCAGGGAGACGCTGTGCGCGAGGACGACGCCGTGGAGGCGTCGGGTGCGGGGTCGCGGGCGTACGGGGTGCGGGAGTTCCGGCACGCGTACGACGGCGAGCAGCAGACGCAGCGGTGCGAAGGCCAGAGTGCCGACGGTCCGGGCCAGCCGGAAGAAGGCGGCTTCTCCGCGTGCGAGCCACAGCGCGCAGACGGCGGCGGCGAGCACATGGGCGGCGAGCATGCCGCCGGAGCCGGCGGTGAGGTGCGGCAGTTGTGTGGTGGCCGAGGCGATGGCGTCTGCGGTCATGGTGTCCGCACCCATGGAGTAGGCGGCCCCCATGGAGTCGGCGCCGGAGCCCATGGCGCTCGCGGCCATGGGGTCGGAACCCATGGCGTGAGCTGCCGAGGCGTCGGCGGCCGTGGTGCTCGCGGCAGTTGCTGCCGCACCGGCGGTGTGCCGGCGAGCACCGGCGGACGAGCCGTGCGAGTCGGCGCCGGCGAAGATCAGGTGCAGGACGCCCTGCACGGTCAGCAGTCCCGCGCCGATGGTGAGCACGCCGCGGCGGCGGTTGCCCGCGAGCCAGGCCGCGGCCAGGGTCACCGGGAAGGCGAGCAGCACTGCCGCGACCGGGAGATCATGGCCAGATACGGATGAATGCCCCACCGCGGCCAATGTCACGCACACCGACGCGAACAGTGCGGCTCGGAGGGCGCGTATCGGCGACCGGGAATCCGTCATGGCTTGAATATGGTGCCATCCCGGGGCCGGGTTCCGGCAGGCGGGCGGCACCGCCGGATTTCCCTCGCAGCGGAAAACCGCTCGTCACGCGCCCCGAAGGGGCATGGTCACAGCCATGAGACTTCTGATTCTGGGCGGCACGGAGTTCGTGGGGCGGGCGGTCGCGGAGGCCGCGCTCGCGCGCGACTGGCAGGTGACGGTGTTCCACCGGGGGCGGCACGAGGCACCGGGCGGTGTGCGGGTTCTGCACGGCGACCGGGTCGCGCCCGGTGGCCTGGAGGCACTCGCGGAGGGCGAGTGGGACGTCGTGGTCGACACCTGGTCGGCCGCGCCGTCCGCCGTGCGCGAGGCGGCACGGCTGCTCGCGGACCGGACGGGCCGTTACGTCTACGTGTCCAGCCGCTCGGTCTACGCGTGGCCGCCCGCCACGGGTCTCGACGAGGACGGCCCCCTGGTCGAGGGCGCGGCGGCCGGTGCGGACGCCACGGACTACGCCCGCGACAAGCGGGGCGGCGAACTGGCCGCGGTGGAGGCGTTCGGCGAGGACCGCTCGCTGCTGGTGCGTGCGGGACTGATCATCGGCCCGTGGGAGAACGTGGGCCGACTGCCGTGGTGGCTGGGCCGGGTGGCCCGCGGCGGCCCGGTGCCCGCGCCCGGGCCGCGGGATCTGCCACTCCAGTACATCGACGTACGCGACCTCGCCGAGTGGACCCTCGATGCGTCGGAGAAGGGGCTCTCGGGCCCGTACAACCTGGTGAGCCCGAGCGGGCACACGACCATGGGCGAACTGCTTGCGGCATGCGTACGCGTGACCGGCTCCGACGCGGAGCTGCGCTGGCTCGACGAGGACACGATCACCGCGGCCGGGGTCGAGCCATGGTCGGATCTGCCGATCTGGATCCCGCGAGGTGAGCTGTACGACGCGATGCACGGCGCGGATGTGTCGAAGGCTCTGGCGGCGGGCCTGCATTGCCGGCCGGTCGAGGAGACGGTGGCCGACACCTGGTCCTGGCTCCGGTCCCTCGGTGGCCAGGCTCCGCAGCGCCCGGACCGCAGCCAGGTGGGCCTGTCCCCCGCCCAGGAGTCCGCGCTGCTCGCCCGTCCGTGACCCCGGCCCGGGGCGGTGGTTCTTCGTGAAGCCGGCTCTGACGGTGCCGGACGACGACAGTCGCCGGGTCCTCGCGGTACTGGCCTGTCTCGACCGGTAATCACGTGTTCTCGCGTGATCTCACGCATTCCGCCCGGTTTGCGAATGGAGAATTCTACGAATTCCAACTCCCCTTGAACGAGCCATGATTGGTGTCCGTATGGAACGACGCGCTTCTCCCCTCCCGGGATTGGAGTTCCATGGGACGCACATCACGCAAACGCTCGACGCTGGCAAACCGAGCGATCGCCGCCTCGGCTGCCCTCATTCTGGGCGGGGGTGGGCTGATCGCGGTCAACGTCTACGCATCCGCAGGTGAGGGCTGGACCGGTCAGAGCCCTGAAAACAAGACCCAGGCCGCCGCCGGACAGTCGGTTTCCACCATCGACTGCCCGGACGTCGGCAACGAACTGCCCGAAGTACCCCAGCAGGAGCGCGGTTCCGTCGACCGCGAACTCGCCACGCTGGACACCCAGATCACCACCGCCTATCAGAGGTTCGCCGAGAACAAAGAGCGGATCGAGAGCGATCCCGCCTACGGCCAGCAGCAGATCCTCTCCCCGCTGAGGAACGAGCGGCTGGTGATCATTCAGCGGATCATCGCGCTCATCGAGCGTGGCGCCGCCAAGCCGCAGGGCCTGGAGAACATGGCGCCGTGCACGCTGCGGGCCGACGACAACCAGAACGGCGGCCAGGACCAGGGCCAGGATCAAGGTCAGGGCCAGGACCAAGGTCAGGACCAGGGCCAGGACCAGGACCAGGACCAGGGTCAAGACCAGGGCCAGGGTCAGGACGGCGGCCAGGACGGCGGCGACCAGGGCAACGACAACGGCGGTCAGGCCGGCAACGGCCCCGAGGAGGCCGACTTCGTCGACATCCAGTCCGTCCAGCCGAACGTCCAGAACCCGCAGCAGCGCCGCGGCGCCTCGCGCGGCAAATTCACCACCGACTGCGGCAAGAACGAGAACGGCAAGTTCAATCCGGACAATGTCATCGTCGCGCCCGGCGTGAGCAATGGCGCGCACCATATGCATGACTACGTCGGCAACCAGGCGAACGACGCTTTCGCGAGTGACGACGACCTTGCCAACGGTGACACGAGCTGCCGTAATCAGGGCGACAAGTCGACTTATTACTGGCCCGTCCTGCGCGTGCAGAACGGACAGGACGAGAACGACGCCCAGGCCGACGGCGGCGGCAAGGACCAGAACGTCGGAGAGATCCAGCAGCCGGCCCAGGTCACGCTGAATTTCGTGGGAAGTCCGGTCAGCAAGGTCACGGCCATGCCCCGTTTCCTGCGCATCATCACCGGTGACGCCAAGGCTTTCGTCAACGGTGACGCCAATGCCAATGCGTCCTGGAGCTGCACCGGATTCGAGGACCGTCAGCTGAAGGACAAGTACCCGGTCTGCCCCGAGGGCAGTCAGGTGGTACGGACCTTCAAGTTCCAGAGCTGCTGGGACGGTCAGAACACCGACAGCGCCAATCACCGCACCCATGTCGCCTTCGCGGATCAGAACGGCCGCTGCCAGAACGGTTTCCGGGCCATTCCGCAGCTGGTGCAGCGCATCGTCTACGACGTTCCGCCCCCGGCCTTCGGCGGTGACAACCCCAGCGTCTTCGCGGTCGACTCCTTCCCGGAGCAGCTGCACAAGCCGATCACCGACCACGGAGACTTCATCAACGTCTTCGACCAGAACCTGATGAACAAGGTGGTGAACTGCATCAACAC
>NZ_JBSGZO010000556.1:0-5147 GCF_053611045.1 Streptomyces sp. NPDC054841
GAGCGAGGCTCCGCGCCGGGCGGCCGCGTACGCACTACCCGATCGTCACCCGGAAGATCTTGTCCGCTCCGGCCGGCTCGCCCCCGTTCCCGTCCGCGTTCGTCGTCGACAGCCACATCTGGTCCGCGCCCGGCACCTTCGTCACACTGCGCAGACGTCCGTACGTGCCGACGTAGTACGCCTTCGCCGTACCGACGTTCTCGTTGTCGGGGCTGATCGGGATCTGCCAGAGCCGTTCGCCGCGCAGCGACGCCATGTAGACGGCGCTGTCGACGATGGCGATCCCGCTCGGTGAGGCCTCGGCCACGTCCCAGGTCTTCTTGGGGTTGGTCATTCCGGAGACGCTGCAGTCGCCCTCGCACTGCGGCCAGCCGTAGTTCCTGCCGGACTTGATGAGATTGAGCTCGTCCTTGGAGTTCTGGCCGAGCTCCGCCGACCAGAGCCGGCCCTCGGCGTCGAAGGCGAGGCCCTGCGGATTGCGGTGGCCCATGCTGAAGACGAGGTTCCCGAAGGGGTTGCCGGGCGCCGCCTTGCCGTCCTTGGTCATCCGCAGGATCTTGCCGTTGAGGGAGTTCCTGTCCTGGGCGAGGGAGGGGGTCTGGGCGTCGCCCGTGGACGCGTACAGATGGCCGTCGGGGCCGAAGGCCAGCCGGCCGCCGTTGTGGAACGTGGCCTTCTTGATGCCCTGGACCAGGGCCTTGTAGCCGCTGAGCGAGGAACCGTCGTACGTCATGCGGGCGACGCGGTTGCCGTCCGAGGACGTGTGCATGAAGTACACGTGGTGGTTCGAGGCCCAGTCGGGGTCGACCGCGACGCCCATCAGGCCTCCTTCGCCGCCCGTGGCCTGGGACTGGGGAACGGTGCCGATCTGGCTCCTGGTCCCGTCCGGCGTCACCCTGAACACCTTGAACGAGTCGCGTTCGGTGACGAGTGCGGCCGAGCCGTCCGGCAGCCAGGAGGCACCCCAGGGGATCGACCAGCCGGTCGAGATGGTGGTGATCCCGGTGGGGGCACCGGCGGCGCTCGCCGCCGAGGCGGGCTGGACCGGCCCGGCGATCAGTGCCGCTGCACCGGCGGCGGCCGCCACGCCGGTCAGGATCTTGGATGTGGTGCTCGCGTGCATGGGTGGATGCCTCCATGTGGGGGATGGGGGGTTGTGGGGGGAACTCGTGCCCGGGGTGGTGCGAGGGGGCAGCGGTCGATCCCGGTCCTTCTCAGACGAGCTGGTAGGCGCGCAGGCCGGTGAGGAGCAGGTGGCAGTTCTGCAGGGATCCCGAACTGTCGCCGAGAGAGCGGTAGATACCCCACTTGGGGCGTACCCGGTCCGCGAGGAAGGTGTCGACGCCCGACTTCGACTTGTCGATCACGGTCGTCGAGCCGTTCTTGAGGATCCAGCGGACCGAGCCCGACGTCCCGTTTCCGATCCTGATCTGGAAGTCGACGTCGATCCACTTGTTGTGCAGGGGTTCCAGGTTCGTCCGGCCCACCAGCGTGTCGGAGTCGAAGAGCTTCAGTTCGATCGTCTGGACCCCGCTCACCCGGCGCAGTGACTGCACGACGATCGGAGAGCTGCCGGTGCCGGGCTGCTTCATCTGCATGATGTGGGTGAAGGTCGTGGTCGCCTTCAGGCTGCTGGGGATGTACATCGCGTAGGTGATCCGCCAGGTCTCGCCCTGCAGCCACTTCAGGTACGAGGAGCCGTTGCGGCAGCCGGTGACCTCCTGGCGCTGGCGGTCGGTGCTGGTGTCGCGGTCGACGGTGTGCATGTTGAAGCGCCAGTTGTCGCCCTCGGCGAAGATGTGCGGCTGACCGGCCGTGTGCGAGTCGGCGCGGTCGTCCTCGATCGTCTCGAAGGCCCTCAGTCCGTCGCCGCTCGCGGAGGGCGACCAGCGCAGCTGCCAGGAAGCGGCGGACGCGGCCGGCGCGGCGGGCAGTCCGGCCGCGACTGCGCCGCCGAGGGCTGCGCCCAGTACGGCTCTGCGCGATGTGCCATGTGATGCGGTCATCTCGTACGTCACCTCGCTCGGAGTTGTTCGGTCGTGATTCGGTCCTGATCAGGAAGGCGCCGAGGACGTGGAAATCGTTCGTCGCCCTCGCGCGGCCGATGGGGTGCGCCGGTGGCCCGGCCCCTGGTATCGCCCGCTCCCGGCTGTCGGCGCTTCATGGCGCGCGATGGCCTTCCTCGCGGTAGGCGTACGCGGGAACCGGCTGCTCGTCCGCGCCACGGCGCGGCGCGTCCACCAGTGCGCGTACGAGTCCGTGGTCGGGCGAGAGCCGGCAGACCGGGTCGGTGCGCGCCGCGTCCCCCGTGAGCGCGTACGCCTGGCAGCGACAGCCGCCGAAGTCCTTGGTGCGCAGGTCACAGGTGCGGCACGGTTCGCTCATCCACTCCTCGCCGCGGTAGAGGTTGAACGCCCGGGACTCGCGCCAGATCCACTCCAGCGGGCGGTCCTTGACGTTCGGTGCGTCGAGGCCGGGCAGCGGGGCCGCGGCCGGGCAGGGGTAGACGGTCCCGTCGGGGGCGACGGTGAGCGAGACGGCACCCCAGCCGCCCATACAGGGCTTGGCCGTGCCGTCCACGTAGTCGGGCACGACCCAGACGAGGTCCATGCGCCCGTCGAGCCGGGCCCGCCAGGCCTCGACGGAGCGCCGGGCCCGCGCCACCTGTTCGCGGCCGGGCAGCAGGGTGTCGCGGTTGACCAGGGCCCAGCCGTAGAACTGGGTGTTGGCCAGCTCGATCCGGTCGGCGCCCCAGGCGAGGCCCAGTTCGACGATGTCGTCCAGGGCGTCGAGGTTGGCCCGGTGCAGTACGACATTGAGCCCGAGGGGCAGTCCCGCATCCCGTACGAGCCGGGCTGCCCGTTCCTTCGCCGCGAACGAGCGGGCGCCCGCGACCAGTTCGGAGGCGACGGCGTCCGCGTGCTGGACGGAGAGCTGGACACTGCGCAGGCCGGCCCCGGTCAGCGCTGTGAGCCGCTTCTCATGGAGGCCGACGCCGCTCGTCACCAGTTGGGTGTGGATGCCGTACGCGTCGGCCGCCGCGACGATCTCGGTGAGATCGCGGCGCAGCAGGGGCTCGCCGCCGGACACATGCATCTGGACGACTCCGAGGCCGGAGGCCTGCCGCAGCACGTCGGTCCATTGCCGTGTGGTCAGTTCAGCTGACCGACCGACCAGTTCGACGGGGTTGGAGCAGTACGCGCAGCGCAGTGGACAGCCGTGGGTGAGCTCGGCCAGCAGCGCCCACGGCGGCGCGACGGGGGACGGTTCGGCGGTGGGCTGTTCGGCAGGAGTCATCGCAGCCATCCCTCCTCCTTCAGCCGGCCGAGGAACGCCGGGACCTCGGCGGCGACCGGCGCACCCGGATGGCGTACGGCGAGCTCCGCGACGATCGCTTCGACGTCGTGCTCGCCGTCGCAGAGCCGCACGATGGAGCCCGCGTTGCCCTTGAGGACGACGACTCGCTCCGGCAGGACCAGGAGATCCGTCGTGCGCACCGGGTCGTGGCGGAGCATCACCGACCGCGACAGCACCGGTTTCCACGTCATGTCAGCTCCCCCAGCTCCTCCCGCTCCCCCAGCTCCCCCGCGCGCTCGATCGCGTCCAGCAGCGACCACAGCACGTCGCACTTGAAGCCGAGCGCCGCGACCGCCGCCTCCTGCTGCTCGCGCGTGCGCGCCCATTCCAGAACCAGGCCGAGCGCCTCCTCGCTGTCGCGGCCGCCCTGGCCGATGCGGTTGCGGAAATAGGTGAGCCCGTCCGCCTCGATCCAGCGGTAGTGGCGTTCGAAGGCGGCGATGCGGGTGCGCATGATGCCGGGTGCGGAGAGTTCGGTGAGCGAGGCGGCGACGGCCTCGAGCGGGCCGCGCAGCCGGCAGAAGTTGACGTACCCGTCGACCGCGAGCCGGACGCCGGGCAGGACTTCGGCCCCTGACCAGAGCCGGGCGCGGTCGATCCCGGCGGCCTCGCCGAGCCGCAGCCAGCGTTCGATGCCACCGTCGCCGTCCTTCTCCCCGTCGTGGTCCTGGATCCGGCGCAGCCAGGCCCGGCGCAGCGCCGGGTCGTCGAACTTGGCGAGGATCAGCGCGTCCTTGACGGGGATGTGGCGCTGGTAGTGGAAGCGGTTGATGATCCATCGACGCAGTTCGGCGGGGGTGAGACTGCCGTCGTGCATCCGTACGTTGAAGGGGTGCCGGTCGTGGTAGCGCTCTGCGGCCACGGCGCGCAGCCGAGCCGTGAGCTCGTCCCGGCTCCAGATACCTGTGCCCGCTCCTGGGATACCCGAACTCGGTCCAGCGTGCGTTGCCGTATTCACAGCTCGATCACCATCCGGTCGGCGGCGACTTCGAGGCCCCAGCCGGAGAGCAGCGCGTGCTGTGCGGCTTCCGGGTCCCCGAGGGGGTTGGTGTTGTTGAGGTGGGTGTAGAGGCAGCGGGCGCGCAGCCCGGTGAGCCGCCGGGCGGTGCCGTTCGGGCCGCTGATGGGGAGATGTCCCATGCCGGTGGCGGACTTCGCGGAGATCCCGGTGCGTACGGGTTCGCCGTCGTCCCAGAAGGTGCCGTCGAGGATGACGCAGTCGGCGTCCTCGACGGCGTTCTGGAGGCCGTCGGTCCAGCGGGCGAGGGCGGGGGCGTAGACGAGGCTCTTGCCGGTCGTCGTCTCGCGCAGCCGTAGGGCGACGACCCAGTCGGGGTCCTCCGGGTGGAGGGTGTTCTCGGTGGCGGCGTACCGGGGCCGTTTCGCCGAGACGGGCACGGCGTCGATCTCGACCGTGCCGCCCTTGACGAGCGGCTGCGGATCCCCGCCCAGATCCCGCCACCCGAGCCGGGTGTAGGGGTCGAGGATGTCGCCGAGCCGGAGCCGCCCGAGGAGGGCTTCGCGTACGGGCGCGGTGGCGAGGATCTCGAGGCCGTCGGCCTCGCGCAGCCTGGCGATGCCGAGGGTGTGGTCGAGTTCGGCGTCGGTGAGGACGATCCCGGCCACCGGTGTGTCGCGCGGTCCGGGTCCGGGCCGCAGTGCGGGGGTGTCCTCGATCTGGTCACCGATGTCGGGGGTGGCGTTGACGAGGTACCAGCGCCCCTCGTCCGCGCGCAGGGCGAGTGAGGCGTGACGGCGGCGCCGGTGCGGGTGTGCGCGTGCCCCGGCGC
>NZ_JBSGZO010000557.1:0-5146 GCF_053611045.1 Streptomyces sp. NPDC054841
GCCCTCTTCTTGTGCTCTGACGAGCTGCTGTGGAGCTAAGGAGAATTGAACTCCTGACCTCTTGCATGCCATGCAAGCGCTCTACCAACTGAGCTATAGCCCCTTGCTGTCTGCCGCTCGCTGTGGGTTTCCCCCGCGGCGACACAGAGAACATTACACGGTCCCCCCGGTGGTTCACCAAATCGTTTCCGGTCTGCACCTGCTAGGCCGGTAACGTCCCCGTTCGGGACCGTGATCGTGATGGCGCTCGCCTCCGTTCGCAGGCTCAGCCGTTACGCCCTCGGCGCCGCCGCCTGCTCGCTGCCCCTGGCGGCGTTCCGGTCCGGTGCGTGCCGATGCTGGTACTGGTACTGGTCGCGATCCGCTTCGGGCCGGGCTGGACGGTCTGCACCGGGCCGGCTTTCCGCTCGTACGCACTGTGGTGGGCGCCACATGGTCCCGACCGTCCCGAACTCACCCTGAACACCGGCGAGATGGCACTTTCGGCCCTCTATGTACTGATGACCGTCGCCGTGCTGGTCGGGCTGGAGCCTCAGGCCGTCGCGAACGAATAGAAGCGCTTGAGCGTGCAGTGCTCGTCGAGCAGCCGTCCGTAGATCGGCTCCCCTTCGAGTTCACGGTATGTCTCGATGGGGTCGCCCTTTATGATCAGTGCCCGGGCGCACTCCTCGCACCAGTACTGGTACTCGGGATTGATCGGGTCCATGTCACGGACGATCGGCGTACCGCTGCCGCACCAGTCGCATTTCCTCCTGTGTGCACCCATCACTCAGCTCCAGCTGTGGCCGCAGGCCGTGCACACGTACGAGATACCTCCGTTGTCGCCGAGCACTTGGGCAACATGGGACGAACCGCATGAGGGGCAGCTGAGGCGAGCACGGCCCTCCGCAGCGACGAGCAGGTCATCATCCTCCTCGATGCTGCCTCCGGGCATCGCCTCTCCCTCCCGTCCGAGCCGTCATCCCCCTCCGGCCGTCCCGATTCTGCCATGGCACCGCAAGAGGGTCATGGGCGTCGGCGAACGAGACCTGCCATCGCTCCCAAGATCGCGGCGGCCGCCAGCGCGAGGGCGCACACCCAGAGCGCGTCGGCGGACGCCTGCACCCTCGGCGCGGTCAGCCGGTTCAGGAAGAGTGTGCCAAAAGTCGCCACTCCGAGCAGCTGCCCGAGCTGGGTGACAGTCGCCAGCAAGCCACTGGCGTCCGCGGCGTCCGCCTGCCGTACGGTCGCGAGTGCGCCGGTCAGGGCGGGGCTGAAGGCAAGGGACAGGCCCGTGCCGACCCCGGCGAAGGCGACGTACAGGCCGGCGCCGCCGCTGCCACCGTCCCTGAGCACCCAGCCCACCGCCACGGTGGAGACGGCGGTCAGCACGAATCCGCCCGGAATCAGCGATCCATGGAGCGCTGTGGGCCAGCGCCGCCAGGTCAGCCCGATCACACCGAAAACGACAGCCGTCGGCGCGAAGGTCAGGCCCGCGCGGAGCGCGCTGTGACCGAGACCACCCTGGATGTGCAGAGTGAGAGTGAACAGGAAACCGGCATTGACGCCCATCACCAGGAGAATCCGCAGCACCGCGCGGCCCATACCGGGGATACGCAGCACACGCGGGGCGATCAGCGGGGCACCGCCGCGCCGCGCGAGCCTCGACTCGTACGCGCAGAACGCCGCGAAAAGGACCACGGAGGCACCCAGGGAAAGCCAGGACCACAGCGGCCAGTCCTGCTCCTGACCGAGGACCAGCGGAACGGTGAAGAGCGATACCGCAGCGGCCAGCAGGACGAGGCCCGGGAGGTCGAGACCGCGGGTGCGCTCCGGGTCGTCGCGGCGGTCGCGCGGCAGCGCCCACGTACCCAGCGCCAGCAGGACGATGCCGATCGGGACGTTCACCAGGAAGACCGGGCGCCAGCTCGCACCGAACAGGTCCGCGCTGACCAGTACACCCCCGGCGACCTGCCCGGCGGCGGCACCGGTGGCCAGGACGGCGGAGTAGGCGCCGAGGGCCCGCACCCGCCGCTCGCCCGTGAAGTTCCGCTGGATGAGGCTGAGCACCTGCGGGATCATCAGGGCCGCTCCCGCGCCCTGGACCAGCCGGAAGACGATCAGCTGTCCGGCGCCGGCGGCCAGTCCGCAGGCGAGCGAGGCGGCCGTGAAGACCGCCAGCCCGCCCAGGTACATGCGCCGGTGGCCGATCAGATCACCGAGCCGCGCGCCGGTGATCAGCAGGACGGCGTACGAGATGGTGTAACCGGCGATGACCAGCTGCAACCCCGCTCCGGAGGCGTTCAGTTCGGTACGGATCGTCGGAGCGGCCACATTGACGATGAAGGCGTCGAGCAGGGCCATGAACTGCGCCGCCAGCACGACGGCGAGCAGCAGGCCGGGCCGGTTGTCAGTGCCAGGGTCTTTACTGGATACGGGAGTTGGAGCCGCCGTTGAGGTCGTGGTCATGGACCGAGCCTCCAGGCGATCTGATACAGGTAACGAGAGCCCGCTGATACTGGTACTGGCAGCACCTGGCAGCGGCGGCACAGGTCTTCGACCATGGGGGTGTGGCGACGATGACAGCACCGGCACAACGCCGCCGTCCAGAGCTGGCAGCGTTTCTCCGCGGCCGCCGGGCCCGGGTGACCCCCGAGGATGTCGGCATGCCGCCAGGGCTGCGCAGACGCACCCCGGGGCTGCGCCGCGAGGAAGTCGCGCAGCTCTCCGGAGTGGGTGTGACCTGGTACACGTGGCTGGAGCAGGGCCGCCCGATCAATGCCTCGGCGCAGGTCCTGGATGCCGTGGCTCGCACGCTCCGGCTCGACCAGCCCGAGCGGGAGCATCTGTACCACCTGGCGGAGGTGCCGTACGCGCCGGACCGGGAGTCGGATGTGGCGAGTGCCAGCCCGGAGATCCAGGGCATCATCGACGCCCTGGATCCTCACCCTGCCGTGGTCTACAACACGCGCTACGACATCCTCGCGACCAACCCCGCCTACCGGGACCTGTTCTACGACATTCGGCCGCCTTCGGGCACTGCGGGCAACAGGGGGATACCGAACGTCCTGTGGACGCTCTTCACCGTGCCGGAGCCCAGCTGCCCGCTGGTCTTCCGCGAGAGCGAGCTGCCGGTCATGGTGGCGACGCTGCGCGCCGCGTACGGGCGGCATGTCGGCGAGCCCTCGTGGGAGGCGTTCGTACGGCGGCTGTCGGATGCCAGCCCGGCTTTCGCCGAGCTGTGGGAGAGCGGCGATGTCGTCCCGCCCGGGCCCAGGGTGAAGACCTTCCGGCACGAGGCGGTGGGCGAGGTCAGGATGACTTCGGTGTCACTCTCCATCGACGGGATGCCGGAGTGCCGGATCGTCGCCTATACGCCGAACGACGAGGAGAGCGACCATCGCATGGGGAAGCTTCGTGCCCGCCGGACCGAGGCCTGAGGAGGAGCTGTGTGCCCGCCGGACCGAGGCCTGAGGAGGAGCTGTGTGCCCGCCGGACCGAGGCCTGAGGAGGAGCTGTGTGCCCGCCGGACCGAGGCTCGCAGCGTGACCCGGCGAGGCAACCGGTGGTCGGCGCGCGTACCAAGCCCTGCAAAGCGAAATCCCGCCCCCTGATGGGGACGGGATCCGGATGATGGTGCTTGTGGAGCTAAGGAGAATTGAACTCCTGACCTCTTGCATGCCATGCAAGCGCTCTACCAACTGAGCTATAGCCCCTTGTGTTCTTCGCGCTCCGCGCTGCGAACAAGAAGAACCTTAGCCTGTGACCAGCCGGAAAGTGAAATCCGGACGGTCTGGGCCATCGGTCCGGTCCGGGGCGGTCATCGGCGGGTCCACGGCCGACGACCGGCCTCGGGCGGCGGCCGGTCCCCTACGCCGAATGGATCAGCCGGAACCCGGTCGGCAGTCCGGTCACTGAACCGTCCCGGCCACCGAAGGGGTCCCAGCTGCCAGCCGGTCTCAGTCGTCGTCGCCGAGGACAGGCTCGGGGAGCGTGCCCGCGTTGTGCTCCAGCAGCCGCCAGCCCCTGGCGCCCTCACCGAGCACGGACCAGCAGCAGTTGGTCAGGCCGCCCAGGCTCTCCCAATGGTGCGCCTCCAGGCCGAGCAGCCGGCCGATGGTGGTGCGGATGGTGCCGCCGTGGCTGACCACGACGAGCGTGCCGCCGTCGGGCAGCTTGTCGGCATGGCGCAGGACGACGGGAGCGGCCCGGTCGGCGACCTCGGTCTCCAGTTCGCCGCCACCGCGGCGGACGGGCTCGCCGCGCTTCCACGCGGCGTACTGCTCGCCGTAGCGCTCGACGATCTCCTCGTGGGTCAGACCCTGCCAGGCGCCCGCGTAGGTCTCGCGCAGCGCGGTGTCACGGGTGATCTCGTGCCCGGTGATCGCGGCGAGCTGGCCGGCGGTGGCCGCCGCCCGCTTCAGGTCGGACGCGATGATCGCGTCCGGCTTCAGCGAGGCGAGCAGCCGCGCGGAGCGGCGTGCCTGGCCGACGCCCGTCTCGGTCAGCTCGATGTCCGTGGAGCCCTGGAACCGACGCTCCACGTTCCAGGCGGTCTGGCCGTGCCGCCACAGGACGATACGGCGGCCTCTGCCCTTGCCGGTGTGGCTGCTGCTCAGCTCAGCTCACCGTCCGGACCGCTGCCGTCGCCGACGAGCCTGGCGTGCTCCTCGGCCTTGCCGCGGGTCTTCAGGGCGTCCTCGGGCAGCGGCAGCTCAGGGCAGTCCTTCCACAGCCGCTCGAGGGCGTAGAAGACACGCTCCTCGCTGTGCTGCACATGCACGACGATGTCGACGTAGTCGAGCAGGATCCAGCGCGCGTCACGGTCGCCCTCACGGCGCACCGGCTTGACGCCGAGCTCCTTGAGCAGCCTTTCCTCGATCTCGTCGACGATCGACTTGACCTGGCGGTCGCTGGGTGCGGAGGCGAGCAGGAAGGCGTCGGTGATCGACAGCACGTCGCTGACGTCGTACGCGATGATGTCGTGCGCGAGCCGGTCGGCGGCCGCCTGGGCGGCGGCGTTGACGAGCTCGATGGAGCGGTCCGTGGCGGTCACAAGCAGGCTTTCGTCGGCGGTCAAGACCCCTCAAGGGTCTCACGGACCGCCGACAGCCCACGCAGCGATTAATTGTGGCCCGTACGACGCCGCCCCGGGCCCGGTCCGGAC
>NZ_JBSGZO010000558.1:0-5141 GCF_053611045.1 Streptomyces sp. NPDC054841
GGTCGGAGGGCGCCCGCTTCCTTGTCCGCGCGCGGCTACTCGGCGGGCCAGGGCACCTGCGGCGAGCGGTAGTAGTCGATGCCCAGCGCCGACATCCGCGGCCCCTGCGCCGCGAGCCGCACCTTGTACGCGTCCCAGTCGTGCGTGGACGCCGGGGACCAGCCGAGCTCCGCGACACCGGGCAGCCTCGGGAAGGCCATGTACTCGATGTGGTCGCTGGTGGAGATGGTCTCCGACCAGAGCGGCGCCTCGACTCCGGCGATGGCCGACGCGGGCGCGCCGGGCAGATACGCGCCCGGGTCCCAGTCGTAGGAGCGCTGCACCTCGACGTAGCCGGCCCAGGCGAGGCCCAGCGGGGTGTCCTTGTTGTACTTCATGTCGAGGTAGATGCGGTCGGCGGGCGACAGGATCAGCTTGGTGCCGTTCTGCGCGGCCCTGGCGACCTGCGCCTTCTCGGCGGCACTGGTGCCGTCCAGGCCCCAGTACTGGGCGACGGCACCCTTGGCCGGAGCCGCGCCGGTCAGCTGGTGCCAGCCGACGACCGACTTGCCGTACTTCGCGACGGCCGCCTGCGCCTTGTCCATGAACGCCACATAGTCGGCGTGGCTGGTGGAGTGGGCCTCGTCGCCGCCGATGTGGAGGTACTTGCCGGGGGTGAGCGCGGCCAGTTCGCGTACGACGTCGTCCACGAAGTCGTACGTCACGGCCTTCGGTACGCACAGCGAGCTGAAGCCGACGCCGGTGCCGGTGTAGAGGGGTGGGGCGACACCGTCGCAGTTCAGCTCGGCGTAGGAGGCGAGGGCGGCGTTGGTGTGGCCCGGCATGTCGATCTCCGGGATCACCTCCAGATAGCGGGAGGCGGCGTAGGCCAGGATCTCCTTGTACTGGGCCTTGGTGTAGTACCCGCCCGGGCCGCCGCCGACCTGCGTGGAGCCGCCGTACGTCGCGAGCCGCGGCCAGGAGTCGACGGCGATCCGCCAGCCCTGGTCGTCGGAGAGATGCAGATGCAGCTTGTTGATCTTGTAGAGGGCGAGCTGGTCGATGTAGCGCTTGACCTGGTCGACGGTGAAGAAATGCCGGGAGACGTCGAGCATCGCGCCGCGGTGGCCGAACCGCGGGGTGTCGGTGATGGTGCCACCGGGGATCTGCCAGGGGCCTGCCTGGCGGGAGTCCTTCTCGACCGAGGCGGGCAGCAGCTGACGGAGCGTCTGGACACCGCGGAAGAGCCCTGCGGGCCTGTGGGCGGTGACGGTGACGCCGCCACGGCCGGACTCCAGCCGGTAGCCCTCCTCGCCGAGGCTCTTGTCGCGCGCCCCGAGCGCGAGCCGGATGCCGCCGCGTCCGTCGTCGTCGGTGACGGGCAGCGGATAGCCGGTGGAGGGCCGCAGCACGGCGGCGAGATACGCGCCGATGCGCCGCGCCTCGCGCGAGTCGTCGTCGACCCTGATCCGGGTCGCGGGGGTGAGGGCGTACGGCGTGCCGGCCGGCTGTACGGACGCGGGCGCGGGGACGACCTCGCCGAGCGGGCGGAGGGCGGCCGGGGCGGCGCCGGGGGCGGGCGCGGCCCCGACGCCGGCGATGCCGGCCGCCGCGACGAGCAGCAGCGAGCCGAGGAGGCGGGGGAACGTTCTGTGCTGTCTCACAAGCTGGGTCCCTTCCGAGGGGGGGGTCACAACTGTGGTGCTGAGCAACCGAACGGTCACCATGCGTACCGCGCGCCTCAGGCGTGGTCAAGGTGTAGACCACTTCCAGCCGAGGCCGGGGCAGCCGCAGCCGCCCCGCCACCGCCCTGGGGGACAGCAGCGACACCCCGGCAGTCCCGGTCCGGCGATGTCCGGCGATCACCTTCATGCCGGCCGCAACTCGCTGGGGGACAACCCCCGGACCCCCGGCCGCCCCGATGCGACAATCACTTTCATGGCGGAAATCATCCAGAAGGACGGGACTTGGACCTTCGACGGGGACACGCTGCGCATCGTGCCAGGCCACGACAAAGGCGTGAGCCTGCTGCGCAGGACCCTCGGTGAAATCGCCGTACCGCTCGATGCGTTGGCCGGGATCTCCTTCGCGCCCGGCAAGAAGTCCGGACGGCTGAAGCTGCGGCTGCGCGAGGGCGCCGATCCGCTGCTCCAGATCACCCAGGGCACGCTCGAGGACGGCTCCGACCCGTACCAGCTGACGGTGTCGAACGACCGCGCCGGTGTCGCCGAGTATCTCGTCGACGAGGTGCGCAACGCGCTGCTGCTGGAGCAGATCGAGAAGGGCCCGGCGAGCGCGTATCTGCTCCCCGGTCCCGCCCTGCCGATCACCGTGGGCGCGGGCGACGGCACCGTCACCTTCGACGGCGAGCGGATCCGGCTGGAGTGGAACTGGAAGACGGAGGAGTCCAAGTCCTCCGGCGGCGCCCGCGTCCTGCACCTCGACGATGTCGAGGCGGTGGAGTGGCTGCCCTCGGCCGGCCTGGAGAACGGCTACCTCCGGTTCCGGGTGTCCAAGATCGGCTCGCCACCCGCCCCGAAGTACGATCCGCACGCCGTGGAGCTGTGGGGCTTCCGCAAGGACCCGCTGATGGCGCTGGTCGCGGCGGCCGTGGCGGCACGGATGCCGCATCCGTACGCCCCGGAGGACGCCGCTCCGTCCGCCGCGGCCCCGGCCGACGATCATGATGTGCTGCTGCGGCGACTGCGCGAGCTGGGCGAGCTGCACCAGGCCGGGATACTGACCGACGAGGAGTTCTCCACGGCCAAGCAGGCCGTCCTCAGACGCATGTAGAGGCAGTGCTCAGTCGCTGGTGAAGGCAGTGCTCAGTCGCCGGTAAAGGCAGTGCTCAGTCGCCGGTAAAGGCTGCATATAAAGAGGGCGTAAATCCTCACTGTAAGCATGATCACGCAGGTTCCTGCCCGAATTCGGGCAGGAATCTTGCGCAAGGCCCGGGGGAGCCCTCAGTATCTACGGGTGCTCGAACGCCGCTCGTCGCATGACGACCTCGTCGACCACCTGGTGCGCAGCACCGCGCTCCAGCGCGGTGAGGCAGCCCGGGTGGTACTCGATGTGCTGGCGTTCTTCGACGAGACGACCGAGGAATTCGTCCGCCGCCGCCACCGCGAGCTGCAGGCCGGCGGAGCCGTGAACACGGAGATCTTCGAGCGGATCGCAGCCGAGCTGCCGTACCGCGCCGTGGCGCCGCCCGAGCTCTCGCTCCGGCAGCTGCGGCGCATCGTCTACGGCTGAGCACACACCTGAACGTCTTCGGAGGGGCATAGCTCTATGTGCGGAATTGTCGGTTACATCGGGAAGCGGGACGTCGCGCCGCTGCTGCTGGAAGGCCTGGCGCGGCTGGAGTACCGGGGTTACGACTCCGCGGGCATGGTGATCACCAGCCCCAAGAGCACCGGCCTGAAGATGGTCAAGGCCAAGGGTCGCGTCCGCGACCTGGAGGCCCGGGTCCCCAAGCGCTTCACCGGCACCACCGGCATAGCCCACACCCGCTGGGCCACCCACGGCGCCCCGAGCGACATCAACTCGCACCCGCACCTGGACCCCGAGAACAATGTCGCCGTCGTCCACAACGGCATCGTCGACAACGCCGACGAGCTGCGCGCCAAGCTGGAGGCCGACGGCGTCGTCTTCGCCTCCGAGACCGACACCGAGGTGATCACCCACCTGGTGGCCCGCTCCCAGGCCGAGACCCTGGAGGAGAAGGTCCGCGAGGCGGTCAAGGTCATCGAGGGCACCTACGGCATCGCCGTCATGCACGCCGACTTCAACGACCGCATCGTGGTCGCGCGCAACGGCTCCCCCGTCATCCTCGGCATCGGCGAGAAGGAGATGCTCGTCGCCTCCGACGTCGCCGCGCTGATCGCCCACACCCGCCAGGTCGTCACCCTGAACGACGGCGAGATGGCCACCCTGAAGGCCGACGACTTCCGGACCTACACCACCAGCGGCACGACGACCACCGCCACCCCCGAGACCGTCGAGTGGGAGGCCGCCTCGTACGACATGGGCGGCCACGACACGTACATGCACAAGGAGATCTCCGAGCAGCCGGACGCCGTGGACCGCGTGCTGCGCGGCCGCATCGACGACCGGTTCTCCACCGTGCACCTGGGCGGCCTGAACCTGGACGCCCGCGAGGCCCGCGGCATCCGCCGCGTCAAGATCCTCGGCTGCGGCACCTCGTACCACGCGGGTCTGATCGGCGCCGGGCTCATCGAGTCCCTGGCCCGTATCCCCGCGGACTCCGAGCCGGCCTCCGAGTTCCGCTACCGCAACCCGGTGGTGGACCCCGACACCCTCTACATCGCCGTCTCGCAGTCGGGTGAGACGTACGACGTGCTGGCCGCCGTCCAGGAGCTCAAGCGCAAGGGCGCGCGCGTCCTGGGCGTGGTCAACGTGGTCGGCTCCGCGATCGCCCGCGAGACGGACGGCGGCGTGTACGTGCACGCCGGCCCCGAGGTCTGCGTCGTCTCGACGAAGTGCTTCACGAACACCGTGGTCGCCTTCGCGCTGCTCGCGCTGCACCTGGGCCGTATCCGCGACCTGTCGGTCGCCGACGGCAAGCGGATCATCGAGGGCCTGCGCAAGCTGCCCGCGCAGATCTCGGAGATCCTCGAGGCCGAGGACGACATCAAGAAGCTGGCGGGCGAGTACGCCGACGCCAAGTCGATGATGTTCATCGGCCGGGTCCGCGGCTACCCGGTGGCGCTCGAGGCCTCCCTGAAGCTCAAGGAGATCTCGTACATCCACGCCGAGGCCTACCCGGCCTCGGAGCTGAAGCACGGCCCGCTGGCGCTCATCGAGCCGGCGCTGCCGACGGTCGCCATCGTCCCGAACGACGACCTGCTGGAGAAGAACCGCGCCGCGCTGGAGGAGATCAAGGCCCGCAGCGGCAAGATCCTCGCGGTCGCGCACCAGGAGCAGGAGAAGGCCGACCACACCATCCTGGTCCCGAAGAACGAGGACGAGCTGGACCCGATCCTCATGGGCATCCCGCTCCAGCTCCTCGCGTACCACACGGCCCTGGCCCTCGGCCGGGACATCGACAAGCCGCGCAACCTGGCCAAGTCCGTCACGGTGGAGTAGGTCCCGCCCGAGACGGCCGAAACGGCCGGCGACCCCCTCTGCGCACGCCACCAGCG
>NZ_JBSGZO010000559.1:0-5129 GCF_053611045.1 Streptomyces sp. NPDC054841
TCGGCGCCTTCCGCGCCGATGAGCTGCGCCGGTCGTCCGGGGCTCTGCCGGCGCTCGCCTCCCCCGGGGTCGCCGAACGGCTGGGCGGCGGGGTGACCGAGGTCGGTCCCGTGGGCAGCCCGTTCACCGTACGGGTGGACCTGGTGCGCGACGCCACCCCGGCCTCGGCCGACGGCGACTTCCTCGTGGTCGACGCGGCGGGCCTGCCCGGCGCCGCCACCACCACACTGCTGGTCTCGGGCCCTTCCGTGTCCGGTACCGCGCTGAAGGCCGCGGCCCGTACGGCGGGCGGCGGCGCGGCGGTCACGCTGCGCTCCGCCGAGCGGGACGGCTTCACCGAGTCGCCGGTGCAGAGCGGCGCCGAATGGGTCTACGCGGTGGCCGCCGTCGCGGGCGCCGGGTACGCCGTGCTCGCGGTGCTGCTGTCGCTGCTGCAGGCTGCCCCGGAGCGGGCCGCGCTGCTGGGCCGGCTGCGCACCATGGGCCTGACCCGCCGTCAGGGGCGCCGGCTGCTGGTCCTGGAGTCCCTGCCGCAGGCGCTGCTGGCCGCGGTGGGCGGTGCGCTGGTCGGCTGGGCGGCGATCCGGCTGCTGGCACCCGGTATCGATCTGGGCCGGCTGGCCCTGGCCGCACAGGGGAACGTCACCTCGTCCGGCCCCGTACAGCTGCGCGCCGACCCGTGGAGTCTGCTGCTGCCCGCGCTCGCCGTGGTGGTGATCGCCGCGGCGGTGGCGGCGGCGCAGGCCTGGGTGACCACCCGGCGTACGACAACGAGCGAACTCAGGGCAGGAGACACGCGATGACCGACTCCTCCACGGCCGCACCGGCCTCCATGGCCGGGGCGGCCTCGACCGCCTCCGCGGGAACCACCCTCGGGGAGCTCGAACGCCGGGCGGCGGCCCGTCGCGACAGCCCGGAGTACGGCCACGACGCGCTGATCACCTGCGACCGTCTGGTGCGCATCTTCACCGCCGACGGCGTCGAGGTGCAGGCACTGCAGGGGCTCGATCTCCTGGTCCGGGAGGGCGAGTTGATGGCCCTCGTCGGCGCGTCCGGCAGTGGCAAGTCGACGCTCATGAACATCCTCGCGGGCCTGGACGAGCCGACGGCGGGCGCGGCGAAGGTGGCCGGCTGCGATCTGCTGACGATGGGCGCGAAGGAGCGGCTGCGCTACCGGCGCGAGACCGTCGGCTTCGTCTGGCAGCAGACGGCACGCAATCTGCTGCCGTATCTGACCGCCGCGCAGAACGTGGCGCTGCCGATGCAGCTGCGCGGCCGTGGAACGCGGAAGGCGAGGAAGAAGGCGGAACGGAGCGAGTACGTGATGTCCCTGCTGTCCCTGCTGGACGTCGCCGACTGCCGTGACCGCCACCCGCGGCAGATGTCCGGTGGCCAGCAGCAGCGTGTGGCGATCGCGGTGGCGCTGGCCAACGAGCCGTCGGTGCTGCTCGCCGACGAGCCGACGGGCGAGCTCGACTCCCAGACCGCCGAACAGATCTTCGCGGCGTTCCGCACGGCGAACGAGCAGCTCGGCACGACGATCGTCATCGTCACCCACGACCAGGCGGTGGCCGACGAGGTCCGTCGCACGGTGGCCATCCGCGACGGCCGCACCTCCACGGAGATCCTGCGGCGCACGGAGATCGACGCGGCGACGGGCCAGGAGTCGGTGGTGGCAAGGGAGTACGCGATGCTGGACCGGGCCGGCCGCCTTCAGCTCCCCGCGGAGTACACGGAGTCCCTCGGCATGCGCGACCGGGTCATGCTGGAGCTGGAGCACGACCACATCGGAATCTGGCCGGACGACACGGACAAGGACGACACGGACAAGGCCTGAACGCGCGCGCCGGACCCTGTCCGGACCGCCTGCGGTGGCGACGGTCCTGATTCTGTTGAAGGGTGTGAGGGAGTCGATTCCTGCGCAGGGATGACAGGAATGAGGTGAGCGGCCTTGGCGGCCACAGCGCGTGGGGTTCAGGGCACGCCCTGCTGGGTGAGCCTGACGACACAGGACATGAAGGCCGCCCAGGACTTCTACGGAGCGGTGTTCGGCTGGGAATTCGAGCCGGATGCCCAGGCACAGGGCTCGTACGTCGTCGCGCTGGAGAAGGGGGCGCCGGTCGCGGGTCTCGTCGAGTCCACGCAGACCATGGGGGTGCGGCTGCCGGTCGCCTGGACGGCCTATTTCGTGGCGGACAGTGCGGACGCGGTGGCCTCACGCGTACGGGAGCGGGGCGGCACGGTCGCCGTGGGCCCGCTCGCGTTCGGACGGGGACGGGTGGCGTGGGCCGCCGACCCCGTGGACGCGCTGTTCTGCATCTGGGAGGGTCCGGTCGACGCCGGCTGGCACGCGGGCCGCGGCAGCGGCGCCGTGGCGTGGCTCGAGCTCCATACGAGGGACCCGTTCGACTCGGCGCTGTTCTACGGCGGGGTCTTCGAATGGGACTCCCAGGGACCCGACCGTATCGATGTGCGCTACGAGCACGACCGGGTGATGCTGCGGGCCGGCGGGCACACCGTGGCCGGGCTGTACGGCGGCGTGGCGGCGTCACCGGATCCGGAGATCAGACCGAAGTGGCACGTCCACTTCTGCCGCGATGACGTGGACTCCGCGGTGGCCCGTGCCGCCGCGGCGAACGGCACGATCATCACGCCTCCGCGGGACACTCCGCTCGGACGGGTGGCGACCCTGCGTGACCCTGAGGGCGGTTTGTTCCATCTCTCGTCCGTGGAGAACCCGGCACCGGAGTCCGCCGAAGACATCTGAGTCCCGGCCGCCGCCTAGTAGCCCTCCGGTGATCACCGGAGGGCTCGACTGCGGCCTCGTGCTGTGCGCCGACCGCCCACGGCGCGGCCCCGGTCGTCCTCGCCGTGGTGTCCAGGTGCCGTCGGTGAGCTGTGGCCACTGACGCCCGTACGAGCCCTCCCCCCTCCCCCGTGTGAGCCCTGTCACATGTCACCGCTGGGCCGTGATGTTTCACCATCCGGGATCGCTGCACAGTACAAGCGCTCCCGTGACGGGTGCGCCTCCAGTGGACTCTTCTGAGGGGTGGGGCATTTGAGCCCGCGTACGTCGCACGCGTACCGACCGTTGAGTATGAAACGCCGGGCATGGCTGACCATCGGGGCCGTGGTCCTGGGTGGGGCGGGCGTGGTCACCGTGGCGACGGCCAATCCGTCCGATCCGCCGACCAGGCCCCCGCTGCACGAGCGGGCGGCCAAGCTCCGTACTCTCGCGCTCGCCGACGGCGGAGCCACCGAGCGGGAGTTGCCCGCCACCGAAGCCGAGCCGTTCTCGCTGGTCGGTATCGGCTGGGACGGGGCCACGGCCGAGGTCACGGGCACGGCGCGGGTCCGTACGCGCAGCGCCGCGACGGGCAAGTGGTCCGGCTGGCAGGCGGTGGATCTCGACGCGCACCGGCCGGACGGCGCGGAAGGCAACGGACGGGGTGCCTCCGAGCCCCTGTGGGTCGGCCCTTCGACCGCCGTACAGGTGCGCGTGGACGGCCGGAAGGCACTGCCCAAGGGCCTGAAGCTGCACATGGTGGACCCCGGTGTCAGCAAGGCCGAGGCCAAGAACCCCGCCGCGCCTGCCGCGGGCCTGAGCTCGCCCACGCCCGCCATGGACAACGCGGCGTTCGCCGTGGAGGAGACCCCCTCCCCCACGGCGACGGACACCGTGGTCCCCACGGACAGCGCCGCCCCGAGCGACACGCCGAGTGAGACCGCTGCCCCGACGGACACCGTCACGCCGACGGGCACCGGGACGGCCACGCCCACCGGGACCCCGTCCGGCACCGGCACGCCGACCCCCACCCCGACCAAGCCGGCCCCGCTGCCGTCGACGGTCAGGCAGCCCCCGATCATCAGCCGCGCCGCGTGGGGCGCCGACGAGTCGCTCGTCGACGACCCGGCCGAGTACATCGAGAAGATCCAGGCGGTCTTCATCCACCACACCGTCGGCAGCAACAACTACAGCTGCGCCGAGTCGGCGGCCCTGGTCCGCGGCATCATGACGTACCACATCCAGAGCGAGGGCTGGAACGACCTCGGCTACAACTTCCTGGTCGACAAGTGCGGCCGGATCTTCGAGGGCCGCGGCGGCGGTATCGACCTGCCCGTCAAGGGCGCGCACACCTACGGCTTCAACAGCTACTCCACCGCCATCGCCTTCCTCGGCGACTTCGAGGGCGACCCGGCGACCGGCAAGCCCGCCGGGCAGCCGTCGAAGGCCGCCCTGCAGTCGGCGGCCCGGGTCGCGGCGTGGAAGCTCGGCCAGTACGGCGGCAACCCGAAGGGCACGGTCACCCTGACCGCGCAGGGCGACACGGGCAAGTACACGACGGGCCAGCAGGCCACGATGAGCGTGATCTCCGGACACCGTGACGCGTTCGCCACCGCCTGCCCCGGCAAGAACCTGTACGCCAAGCTCTCCTCGATCCGGAACTTCGCCGCCTCTGCCGGCCGCGGCTCCGCGATCCCGACGGCCGACTACAACCGGGACGGCATCACCGACCTGGTCGCCGGTCTGCCGAAGGCGGCGAACAGCGCGGGCCGGGTGACGGTCCTGCCCGGCACCACCGACGGGCCGAGCACGACGGTGCGGCAGTCCATCGACCAGAACAGCACGGGCGTGCCCGGTGAATCGGAGGACGGTGACCAGTTCGGCACCACCTCCGCCTGGGGCGACTTCAACGGTGACGGCCACGCCGACCTGGTCGTCGGCACGCCGGGCGAGGACGACGAGTCCGGCCACACCGACACCGGCTCGGTGACCGTTCTGAACGGCCCGGGGCTGAACTCCGGCGTCAGCTACATGACCTCGCCCGCCTACCGGGTCACCGGTGACAAGCTCGGCACCGCCGTCACCACCGGCGACTTCAACGCCGACGGCACCGCGGACGTCCTGTCGGTCGCCCCCGGCAAGCCGGGCCGCTGGTGGATGTTCGAGTCCAAGAACCCCACCTACGCGACGCAGGCCGGCTGGCTGAGCGACACCGCGAACACCTCGGTGGTGTCCTTCGCCTCCGCCGCGAGCGGCGATTTCAACAACGACGGCTACGCCGACGCGGCGATCACCTACCGCGACTCCGCGGGCGTCGGCCGGCTGGTCGCGCTCAAGGGCTCGG
>NZ_JBSGZO010000560.1:0-5128 GCF_053611045.1 Streptomyces sp. NPDC054841
CCCTCACCCTGGTGCAGGCGCTCGGCGACGCCGAGGTCGCGGCGCCCCTTTGGATCGCCACCCGTGGCGGCGTCTCCACCAGCAGGTCCGACGCCGCCGCCGACCCCGCCCAGGCACAGGTGTGGGGACTCGCCCGCGCCGCTGGACTGGAGCACCCCGAACGCTGGGGCGGCCTCCTCGACCTGCCCCAGAGCCCGGACGAGCGCGCCGGCGCCCGGCTGACCGCGCACCTCGCCCAGCCCGACGGGGAGGAGGAGGTCGCCGTCCGCTCCACCGGCGTCTTCGGCCGCCGTCTCGCCCGCGCCTCCCTCGCCGACTCCGCCCCCGGTTCGTGGACCCCGCGCGGCACCGTCCTGATCACCGGCGGCACCGGGGCGCTCGGCGGCCACGTCGCCCGCTGGGCCGCCCGAGGCGGTGCCCAGCACCTCGTCCTCACCTCCCGGCGCGGCCCGCAGGCCCCCGGCGCCGACGCGCTGCGCGACGAACTCACCGCGCTCGGCGCCGCCCGCGTCACCATCGAAGCCTGCGACGCGAGCGACCACGATCAGCTCGCCGCCGTGCTGGAACGCGCCACCGCCGACCCCGAGCAGCCCCTCACCGCTGTCGTGCACGCGGCCGGCGTCGGCACCAGCGCCGCGCTTGCCGACACCAGCATCGACGAGGTCGCCGCGGTCGTCGCGGCCAAGGCTGCCGGCGCCGCCCACCTCGACTCCCTGCTGGGCGACGGGCCGCTGGACGCGTTCGTGCTCTTCTCCTCCAAAGCCGCCGTCTGGGGCGGCGCCGACCAGGGCGCGTACGGGGCGGCCAACGCCGCCCTCGACGCGCTCGCCGAACAGCGTCGCGCCCACGGCCGCACCGCTACCTCCATCGCCTGGGGCCTGTGGGGCGGCGACGGCATGGCACGCGGCGGCGCCGCAGAGGCCTTGGGCCGCCTCGGCCTGCGGCAGATGGATCCCGAGCTGGCGGTCTCCGCACTCGTCCAGGCCGTCGAACACGACGAGACCACCGTCTCCGTCGCCGACATGGACTGGGAACGCTTCGCCGCCGCCTACACCTCGGTCCGCAAGCGGCCCCTCATCGGCGACCTTCCGGAGGTACGGCGCGCCACCGAAACCCCCGCCGACCAGGCTGGTGCACCTGAGCCCGGCGGCAACGCCCTCGCCCAGCGGCTCGCCGCACTGAGCGAGGCCGAACAGCGCGCGGCCCTCCTCACCCTGGTGCGCGACCAGGCCGCCGCCACCCTCGGTCATGCCGACGGAGCGGCCATCGCCCCGACCACCGCCTTCCGCGAACTCGGCTTCGACTCGCTGACTGCCGTCGGTATCCGCAACCGGCTCAACGCCGCCACCGGCCTGAGCCTCCCCACCACGCTCGTCTTCGACCACCCCAACGCCACCGCCGTCGCCGGCCTCCTGCTCACCGAGCTGCTCGGTGGAGCCGCGGGCGCCGCCGGGACCGGCGCAAAGACCGGTGCACCGGCTGCCGCGGTGGCGCGCGTCGACGACGACCCCGTCGCCATTGTCTCCATGGCCTGCCGCTACTCCGGCGGCGTCAAATCACCCGCGGACCTGTGGCAGCTCGTCTTCGACGGCCGCGACGCCATCGGCCGCTTCCCCGACGACCGCGGGTGGCCCACCGACACCCTCTACGACCCCGACCCGGACCACCAGGGCACCTCCACCACCCGCGAGGGCGGCTTCCTGGCGGGTGCGGGCGACTTCGACGCCGCCTTCTTCGGCATCTCGCCCCGCGAAGCCCTGGCCATGGACCCCCAGCAGCGGGTGCTGCTCGAAGCGTCCTGGGAGGCACTGGAGTCCGCCGGCATCGACCCGCACTCCCTGCGCGGCAGCCAGACCGGTGTCTACGTCGGCGCCAGCGCTCAGGGCTACGGCGCCGACGCGGCCGAGGCCCCGCAGGGCTCCGAGGGCTACTTCCTCACCGGCGGCCAGACCTCCGTCATCTCCGGCCGCGTCTCCTACACCCTCGGCCTCGAGGGCCCCGCCGTCACCGTCGACACCGCCTGCTCCTCGTCCCTCGTCGCCCTGCACCTGGCCGCGGAGGCGCTGCGGCGCGGCGAGTGCTCGATGGCCCTCGCCGGCGGTGTCGCCGTCATGGCGACGCCCGGCGCGTTCGTGGAGTTCTCCCGCCAGCGCGGCTTGGCTGCCGACGGCCGTTGCAAAGCCTTCTCCGACGACGCCGACGGCACGGGGTGGGGCGAGGGCGTCGGCCTCGTCGTCCTGGAACGCCTCTCGGACGCCCGCCGCAACGGCCACGAAGTGCTCGCCGTCGTCCGCGGCTCCGCCGTCAACCAGGACGGCGCCAGCAACGGCCTCAGTGCCCCCAACGGTCCCTCCCAGCAGCGTGTCATCCGCCAGGCACTGGCCAACGCGGGCCTGACGGCCGGCGAGGTGGACGCGGTGGAAGCGCACGGCACCGGCACCTCGCTCGGCGACCCCATCGAGGCCCAAGCACTGCTCGCCACCTACGGCCAGGAACACGATGCCGACCGTCCCCTGTGGCTCGGCGCCCTGAAGTCCAACATCGGCCACACCCAGGCCGCTTCAGGCATCGCCGGTGTCATCAAGATGGTGCAGTCGATGCGGTACGGGGTGTTGCCGCGCACCCTGCACGCCGACACCCCCACCACCGCGGTCGACTGGACCGCGGGAGCCGTCTCGCTGCTGACCGAGCCCCAGCAGTGGCCCGCGAACGACCGGCTGCGCCGGGCGGGCGTCTCCTCCTTCGGCGTCAGTGGCACCAACGTGCACGTCATTCTCGAAGAAGGTCCCGCCCCCCGCAACGAGGTCGACGCAGCGTCCGGTACCGACACGGCACCCCAGGTGCCCGTGCTCGTCCAGGTGCCCTCCCAGGTGCCGGTTCCGTGGGTGGTCTCCGCGCGCAGTGAGGCCGGGCTGCGGTCCCAGGCCGAGCGGTTGCTTTCGTTCCTGGAGGAGCGGCCCGAACTGTCCCCGGTGGACGTCGGATACTCGCTGGCCGTCACCCGGTCCCGCTTTGAACACCGGGCCCTGGTGGCCGCCACCGGGCGGGACGGTCTCGTCGCGGGCCTGCACGCCCTCGCCCAGGGCGGTACGAGTGCCGCTGTGACGCGCGGCGTCGTCACCTCCGAGAAGCGGGCGTTCCTGTTCACGGGGCAGGGGAGTCAGCGGGCCGGGATGGGGCGGGAGTTGTATGCGTCCTTCCCGGTGTTCGCGGACGCCTTCGACGAGGTGTGCGCGCACCTCGACCTCCATCTGGATCTGGAGGGCTCGCTCAGGGATCTGGTGTTCTCGGATGCGGATGAGGGTGCGGGGCTGCTGGATGAGACGGGTTATACGCAGGTTGCGTTGTTCGCGCTTGAGGTGGCGTTGTTCCGTCTGGTGGAGTCCTGGGGTGTTGCACCGGACTTTGTGATCGGTCATTCGGTTGGTGAGATCGCTGCTGCGCATGTGGCGGGGGTGTTCTCCCTCGAGGATGCTGCGGCTCTGGTTGCGGCGCGTGGCCGGTTGATGCAGGCGTTGCCGGGTGGTGGGGCGATGGCTGCTGTCGAGGCGACCGAGGCCGAGGTTGCCGAGCAGCTGGCCGGCCGTGAGGGTTCGGTGTCGATCGCGGCGATCAACGGTCCGACGTCCGTCGTCGTGTCCGGTGACGAGGCGGTGGTGGATGAGGCGGTTGCGTACTGGCAGGAGCAGGGTCGCCGCACGCGCCGTCTGAGGGTCAGCCATGCGTTCCACTCGCCGCTGATGGATCCGATGCTGGACGAGTTCCGGGCCGTCGCCGAGGGTCTCACGTACGCTGCGCCGCGCATTGCGGTGGTGTCGAATGTGACGGGCGGGCCGGCGTCGGCGGAGGAGCTGTGCGATCCCGAGTACTGGGTGCGCCATGTGCGTGGTGCGGTCCGCTTCGCGGACGGCATGGCCTGCCTGGCCGGGGAGGGAGTGCGGTCCTTCCTGGAGCTGGGTCCGGACGGCGTGCTGTCCGGAATGGGGCAGGGCTGCCTGCCCGAGGGCGCGGACGCGGTGTTCGCCCCCGTCCTGCGCAAGGACCGACCCGAGCCCGACACGTTCACCGCGGCTGTCGGCGCTCTGCACGCGCACGGCGCGGACGTGGACTGGGAGGGGGTGTTCGCCGGACGCGGAGCCGGACGCACGGATCTGCCGACGTACGCCTTCCAGCACCAGCACTACTGGCTGGAGATGGCCGCCCCCATCGGCGACCTGGCACGGGTCGGCCAGACCGCGACCAGCCACCCCCTGCTCGGCGCAGCCGTCTGGCTCCCCGAGTCGGAGGCGCAGTCCGAGTCGGTCGTCCTCACCGGATGGGTGTCGCACCAGTCGCACCCGTGGGTCGCCGACCACGCGGTACTGGACACTGTCCTGTTGCCGGGAACCGCCCTCGTCGAACTCGCCGTGCACGCCGGCGACCAGGTCGGCTGCGCCACCCTGGACGACCTCACTCTCCAGGCTCCGCTCGTCCTGCCGCAGGACGCCGGGCTTGCGCTCCGCGTCTCGGTGGACGCCCTGGACGCGACAGGCCGTAGGCCCGTCTCCGTCTACTCGCGCCGCGACGACGCCGACCCTGCCGAACCCTGGACCCGGCACGCCACCGGCTTCCTCCGCGAGACCGCGCCCGAGACCACGTTCGACCTCTCCGTCTGGCCGCCGCAGGGTGCCCAGCCGCTGGACACCGCCAACCTCTACGAGGAGCTTTCCGCGAGCGGGTTCAGCTACGGACCGGTCTTCCGGGGCGTGCAGGCGGCCTGGCAACTTGGCGACGAGATCTACGCCGAGGTCGCGCTGCCCGAGGGCACCGCGACGGACGGGTTCGGCCTGCACCCTGCCCTGTTGGACGCCGCCCTCCACGCCGCCGCCCTCGGTGAGCGCGACGGTGAGCACACCGGTTCCGGGCTTCCCTTCGCGTGGAGTGGGGTGAGTCTGTATGCCACTGGTGCGTCCACCCTTCGTGCCCGGCTGTCGCGCGTCGGCACCGACGGACTCGCCCTCGCGGTTGCGGATGGTTTGGGTGTGCCTGTTGCGGAGGTTGAGTCGGTGGTCTTCCGGCGGGTGTCGGAGGAGTTGTTGGCGGTTGGTCGGGGTGGTGTGGGTGATGCGTTGTTCGGGGTGGAGTGGGT
>NZ_JBSGZO010000561.1:0-5127 GCF_053611045.1 Streptomyces sp. NPDC054841
ACGCGCCGGGGAGCTTCTTCCCCAACCCCGAACCCAGGCAGAGAGACACGCCGCCCCGAGGACGCGGAAAAGCGCCGGGGGTATTCCTACCCCCCGGCATCGTCAGTCACAGCACCGCTGTGCCGATGAGGGCGTTGCGCGGGATGAGCGCGGCGAGTGCGGCCTCGTCCAGGTCCTCCGTACCGGCGGGGCGGGCGGGGAGGACCATGTAGCGGGTCTCCGCGGTGGAGTCCCAGACCGTGATGCGGGTGGTGGCCGGGAGGTGGAGGCCGAACTCCGCGAGCACCGCGCGGGGCTCGCGGACCACGCGGGACCGGTACGCCTCGCTCTTGTACCAGCTGGGGGACGGGCCGAGCAGTCGGACCGGGTAGCAGGAGCAGAGCGTGCAGACGACGACGTTGTGGGTGTCCGCGGTGTTCTCGACGACGCGCAGCCGCTGTGGCTGGACTCCGCCGGCGGACAGGCCGAGTTCGGCGACGGCGGAGGTGCCGTCGGCGAGGAGACGGGCGCGGAAGGCAGGGTCGGTCCAGGCGCGGGCGACGACGCGCGCGCCGTTCGCCGGGGAGGCGCCCGTCAGGAAGGCGTCGAGCACCTCGTCGAGCGCGGCGCCCGCGACGAGGCCGCGCTCCTCCAGGAGCGTCTCCAGGCGGCGTACCCGGCGGGAGATCACCGCGTCGGTGTGCTGGCCGGTCACGACTGGTCGTCCTCCAGATAGCTCTCGAACAGGTCGAGTACGACGTGGTGGTCGCCGGCGCCCCACAGGTCCCGGGCGGCGAATCTGACCGCGTACACCTGTTCCCGGGGCGCGTCGCCCGTCCCGCGCGCGTTCCGGTCGGCGAGGAGCGCGGGGCCCTCCGGCTCGACGACGGTGCCGTGTTTCCCGCGGGCGTAGCGCGGCAGGCGGGTGTGGTGCGGGGGGTCGTGGTGGACCGTGCGTACGCGCGCGCCGGTGCGGAAGCGGTCAGTCATCGAGCTCGCCCGCCTCGATGACGCCCTTGCGCTCCAGGAGCGTACGGATCGCGAAGAACCAGCGTTCGTAGTACGACGCCGCCAGATACTCGGCCGGCGCCATGGACTCGATCGCGTCGCGGAACTCGTCGAGGTTGTACACCTTGCGGGCGATGAGCGCGGAGTTTAGCGCGAAGACCCGGGCCTCCCAGTCGGCGTGGAAGGGCTCGGTGTCGTCGGCGGTGTCGATGGGCCCGAAGCCCTGCAGCCCTCCGACGTCGTTGATCCTGGCCATACGCCGACCATAACGGCCTGCGGCGGTGCGGGCAGGAAAAGCCGCCGGCCCGCGGTCCACGGGGTCAGGACCGTGGAGCCGCAGGCCGGCGAGGGACCCGGTGCGGGTCAGCGGGTCACAGGTTTCCGCGCTTCTCCTGCTCACGCTCGATCGCCTCGAAGAGCGCCTTGAAGTTGCCCTTGCCGAAGCCCATCGAGCCGTGCCGCTCGATGATCTCGAAGAAGACGGTCGGCCGGTCCTGGACCGGCTTGGTGAAGATCTGCAGCAGGTAGCCGTCCTCGTCGCGGTCGGCGAGGATCTTCAGCTCGCGCAGGGTCTCGATCGGCACGCGCGTGTCGCCGACCCACTCGCCGAGCGTGTCGTAGTACGAGTCGGGCGTGTCCAGGAACTGGACCCCGGCCGCGCGCATGCTGCGTACGGTCGCGACGATGTCGTTCGAGGCGAGCGCGATGTGCTGGACGCCGGCCCCGCCGTAGAACTCCAGGTACTCGTCGATCTGCGACTTCTTCTTCGCGATCGCGGGCTCGTTGATCGGGAACTTCACCTTGAGCGTGCCGTCCGCGACGACCTTCGACATCAGCGCCGAGTACTCGGTGGCGATGTCGTCGCCGACGAACTCCTTCATGTTGGTGAAGCCCATGACCTTGTTGTAGAAGGCCACCCACTCGTTCATCCTGCCGAGCTCGACGTTGCCGACGCAGTGGTCGATGGCCTGGAAGGTCCGCTTGGCCGGGGGCTCGACGATCGGGTCGGCGGCGACGAAGCCGGGCAGGTACGGGCCGTCGTAGCCGGACCGGTCCACGAGGGTGTGGCGGGTCTTGCCGTACGTGGCTATGGCGGCGAGGACGACCGTGCCGTGCTCGTCCTTGATCTCGTACGGCTCGGTGATGCCGCGGGCGCCGTGCTCGGTCGCGTACGCGTAGGCGGCGCGGGCGTCCGGCACCTCGATGGCCAGGTCGATCACGCCGTCGCCGTGCTCGGCGACGTGGTCGGCGAGGAAGCGGCCCCAGTCGGTGGCCGGCTTGATGACGGAGGTGAACACGAAGCGGGCCGCGCCGTTGGTCAGGACGTACGAGGCGGTCTCACGGCTGCCGGTCTCGGGTCCCGCGTAGGCGACGAGCTTCATGCCGAAGGCCGTGGAGTAGTAGTGCGCGGCCTGCTTGGCGTTGCCGACGGCGAAGACGACCGCGTCCATTCCCTTCACCGGGAAGGGGTCGGCCTGCCGGGCGGTGTGAGGGGTGTGATCCAGGGTCTCAGTCATGGCGGCAGACTCCCCCCCTTCCACAAGCTGCGCAATAGTTTGTCTATTGACTGGGCAACCTGCTCAGCTAGCATCCGATTTGTGCGGGCCATCTGTACAGGATGACTACTCGGGAGGCTGCTGTGGCGATCGATCATCTGGACGGCAGGCTCATCGTGCTGCTCGCACGGGAGCCGAGGATCGGCGTCCTGGAGGCCTCCCGCCGGCTCGGGGTGGCCCGCGGCACCGTCCAGGCGCGGCTGGACCGGCTTCAGTCGAACGGAGTCATCCGGGGCTTCGGCCCCGACGTCGATCCGGCGGCCCTCGGCTATCCGGTCACCGCGTTCGCGACGCTGGAGATCAAACAAGGGCAAGGCGCCGACGTACGGGCCCATTTGGCCACCGTGCCCGAGGTGCTGGAGCTGCACACGACGACCGGCCACGGCGACATGCTCTGCCGGCTCGTCGCCCGCTCCAACGCCGACCTTCAACGGGTGATCGACCGGGTCGTCGGCTTCGAGGGCATCGTGCGGGCGTCCACGGCGATCGTGATGGAGAACCCGGTGCCGCTGCGGATCATCCCGCTGGTGGAGCAGGCCGCGGAGGACGCCGGCTGACAGCGTGTTCCCGTGCCGGCGCAGCATGCACGGCGCGCGCCGGACGCCACGTGCGCCGGACGCCACGTGGTCCGGGCAACGCGACAGGCTCAGCAGGAAGGAACCTTCCCGCCCTTCTCCAGCGCCTTGAGCGAGGCCACGGCGTCCTTCAGCTCCGTGACGGGGATCAGCCGCAGCCCGTCGGGGAGCTCGGCTTCGGCCGCCGAGCACTCGGCCTTCGGCACCAGGAACACGGTCGCTCCGTCGCGCGCCGCCGCCTGCGTCTTCAGGGACACCCCACCGACCGCGCCGACCTTGCCGTCCGCGTCGATCGTGCCCGTACCGGCGATGCTGCGGCCGCCGGTGAGATCGCCGCCCGTGCCGTCGCCTTCGAGCTTGTCCACGATGCCGAGCGAGAACATCAGACCGGCGCTGGGCCCGCCGACGTCCGCGAGGTTCAGGGTGACCTTCACGCTGTCCGGGCTCTTCTTGAGGTAGCCCAGGGCGGCCTGCACCGCGCTGTCCTGGGACTTCTCCATCTCGGCGGTGTTGTGCTTCTCGATCTCCTCGTCGGACTGCCCGGAAGGGTAGACGGAGTCGCGCGGCAGCACCGCACTGTCCGTACGGAACCAGGCGTCCACCACGTCCCCGAGATCGACGTCCACCGACGGCCCCGTCGCCAGGATCGTCGTCATCCGCAGCGCCCCGTCCGTCTTGCGAACGGGCGCCCCGGTGATCGTGATCACCGGCTTCCCCTTGTCCGCCCCCAGCACATTCGTGGTCTGCCCCGGCTGGGCCACGGTGAACGGCAGCGGCGCGAGCCCCGCGACCACGAGCAGCGCGCCGACGGGCAGGGCGCAGACGGCGAGAACCCGGGGGCGCGAGAGACGATTGAGGCGAGAGAACACGGTGTCAATGTATCGGTCCCCCCGCGGGGCCCGAACCGACCCCGGTCCCGGTCGGGGCCGGAGGCCGCCCGGACTCCGTGGATCGCTTGGGCCAGGGGGCGGTCACGGCACCTGGTACGTGCGGGCCCGCCTGGTCCCGGTGGCGCCCCGGGACCGTCCCGGGGCCGGGGCCGGAGGCCCGGAAGGTCAGCGCAGCGCGTCCGCGACCTCGCGGGCCGCGTCGACGACGCGCGGGCCCACGCGATCGGGGACGGAGTCCGCGAGCATGACGACGCCCACGCTTCCCTCTATCCCCGTCACCCCGATGAGCGCCGCGGCCGCACCGCTCGCGCCCGCCTCCAGTTCGCCGTGGGTGAGGGTGTACGCGGGCTCGGTGAGACCGCCCTGACGGGCCGCGAGGATCGCCTTGCCCGCCGCGCCCCGGTCCAGCGGGTGGCGGAATCCGGCCCGGTACGCGACGTGGTAGTCCGTCCAGGTGGGTTCGACGACCGCGACCGCGAGCGCCTCCGCCCCGTCGACCAGCGTGAGATGGGCGGTGGCGCCGATGTCCTCGGCGAGCGAGCGCAGCGCGGGCAGCGCCGCCTCCCGTACCAGCGGATGAACCTGCCGGCCCAGGCGGAGCACGCCGAGCCCCACCCTGGCCCGGCCACCCAGGTCACGGCGGACGAGGGCGTGCTGTTCCAGGGTGGCGAGCAGACGGTAGACGACGGTCCTGTTGACACCGAGCCGGTTGGACAACTCGGTGACGGTCAGGCCGTGGTCGGTGTCGGCGAGCAGTTTGAGGACACGCAGTCCCCGGTCGAGCGTCTGGGAGGTCTCCGCGGTCACGACGCCCTCTCTTTCGAGGTGAGTGACGGCGACGCTCTCGCGGTCCAGCGGCACCGGTCCCATCGGCGACGCACGGAGAGGCCGCCGGCAGGCCATGGCACACCGGCTGCGCTCCGCGGCGGCGCTGCCACGGGGCGTTTCATTGCGAGGGAATGTAGCGACCCTGGTCCGCTCAGCGGAAGACCTCGTCCAGAATCCGGGCGCCAAGACCGTTTGGCACCCTTCTGTGGACCCGTAAGTCCGGATGACCTGGGCTTCAGCCCTTAAGTGACCTTTTGGCTTCGGATACAGGCGTCGGATACAGGCGTCGGC
>NZ_JBSGZO010000562.1:0-5081 GCF_053611045.1 Streptomyces sp. NPDC054841
AATACGCCCAGTATGAGGACGCCCCTCCGCCTTGCGATGCACCGCATCTGACGCCGCGCGCTGATCCACCGGGGATTACGGGACAGCCCTTAGGGAGTGACTTCGAAGTAGCGCCGTCCGCCCGAAGGGCGGGCCCGGCGGCGTCCTGTGCTGGGGGCACCTCCCGTACCCGAAGGGCTACGGGGGAGTGCGTGCCAGGCGTCGCCGGGCAGACGGGACTTTGAAGACACGGCCCAGGGGCCTGTCCGGGGCCGCGGCCCACCCGGTGTTCGCCTGAGAGGTGCCCCTGGCCGTCCTGTGGGCCCGGAAGGTGCCCGTCCCCGATCGGCCCGGGTCTGCGTCCTCAGTCGCCCAACGGACTCCTGCGGAGCGGTTGGGGTCCCCCGGGCGAAGCTCCGGGGAAGATCGAGGACCGAGCGGGCCCGCCGCAGGCGCCCGGGGCCGGGGCTCCCCTGCGTGCCCGTTACGCTCTGGACATGCAGGCGACCGCGTACACGTACGACTCAGAGACCCGCAGCGGAAGTGTGCTGCTCGACGACGGCACGCCCGTGGAGTTCGACGCCGCCGCGTTCGACGCCGGCGGGCTGCGGCTGCTGCGACCGGGACAGCGGGTGCGGATCGAGACCGAGGGCAAGGGCGATGCCCTGCGGATCACGCTGGTGACGCTGCAGACGCTCTAGGGCAGAGGCAGAGGCAGACGTAGCAGCAGATGCAGCTGTGGATGCAGCTGTGGATGCAGACGCGCCGCGGGCCGGGCTCCCCTGAAGGAGTCCGGCCCGTCGCGTGAGTGGCCCTGTGCTGTTGCGCCGCTTACTTCTTGCGGGCGGTGGCCTTCTTGGCGGTGGTCTTGCGCGCCGTGGCCTTCTTCGCGGGCGCCTTCTTCGCCACCGCCTTCTTGGCGGGGGCGGTCTTCTTGGCCGCGGCCGCCTTCTTGGCGGGTGCCGCCTTCTTCGCCGCCGCCGTGGTCTTCTTGGCGGTGGTCTTCTTCGCCGTGGTCTTCTTGGCGGTCACCTTCTTGGCGGGAGCGGCCTTCTTGGCCGTGACCTTCTTCGCCGCGGCCTTCTTGGCCGTCGCCTTCTTCGCGGCAGCCTTCTTCGCGGCCGCGCCGACCTGGAGGCTGCCCTTGGGGGCCTTCTTGACGGCGACTTCGCCGCCCCTGGGGAGCTTCTTGGAGCCGCTCACCAGGTCCTTGAAGCCCTGGCCCGCGCGGAACCGCGGCACCGAGGTCTTCTTGACCCGCACGCGCTCACCCGTCTGCGGGTTGCGGGCGTAGCGGGCCGGGCGGTCGACCTTCTCGAACGAGCCAAAGCCGGTGACCGAAACCCGGTCGCCGCCGACAACCGCGCGGACGATCGCGTCGAGTACCGCGTCGACAGCATCGGCGGCCTGCTGGCGGCCACCCATCTTGTCGGCAATCGCTTCTACGAGCTGCGCCTTGTTCACGTCTTCCCCTTCGGAGACATTGCCGGAACGAAACTGTTCAAGCTTTTTCGCACGCTAGGCAGATATATACCGCAAATCAAACACGAAACGGGCTAATCACCCTAGTGCCGCAACGAAGTCGACCGTCGCGGCCACGCGGCGGAGCCGCATATCGGCCCAGTCGCCGGGTGGTCAGTCGCCTTGGGGGAAACGACCTTCGTCGAGGTCGTTCATCAACCGGTCCAGACGCCTTGCGGCGTCTACGAGATCGTGCTTCGCCGCGGCCGTGATGACCAGCAGCTTCCGGGACAGCGCCATCCTTACGCCCTCCGGGACTTGCAGTTCGCGCACACGCGTGTGCGCTTCCTTCAATCGGGCCGCGACCGCCTCGTAGAGCTCGAGTTGGCTGTCACGTTCCATGCACCGATTGTGCCATCTGGGGCGAGTTGTCGCCCGACAGGGTCTCAACAAGCGGCTGCGCCCTCCACCGGACGGTGGAGGGCGCAGTACGGGAAAAGCGCTGCTCAGACCTCAATTGTACGGGGCTTGAAGGCTGGCCTGGACGCCTCGTAAGTCGCGATGTCCGCTTCGTTCTGAAGGGTGAGGCTGATGTCGTCGAGTCCGTTCAACAGCCGCCAGCGAGCATTCTCGTCCAGCTCGAAGTCGGCGGTGATGCCCGCCGCGCGGACCTGGCGCGCCTCCAAGTCCACGGTGATTTCCGCGCTCGGGTCGGACTCGGTCAGCTCCCACAGCCGGTCCACCGTCTCCTGCGGCAGAACCACGGTCAGCAGCCCGTTCTTGAGCGAGTTGCCGCGGAAGATGTCGGCGTAGCGGGCGGAGATGACGGCCTTGAAGCCGTAGTTCTGGAGCGCCCAGACGGCGTGCTCACGGGAGGAGCCGGTGCCGAAGTCGGGACCGGCGACCAGCACCGTGGCGCCCTGCCGCTCGGGCAGGTTGAGAACGAAGTCGTCGTTCTTGCGCCAGGCCTCGAACAGTCCGTCCTCGAAGCCGTCGCGGGTGACCTTCTTCAGCCAGTGGGCCGGGATGATCTGGTCGGTGTCGACGTTGCTGCGGCGCAGCGGGACGGCCCGGCCGGTGTGCGTGGTGAAGGCTTCCATTGTTCATCCTTCGTTGCCTGTGGAGTAGTACGGTGTTGCCCTGCCTTCGGGCAGCGGTCAGGGCTTGGCCGTCATGAGACCCTTCCGGGCCGAGTGAGAAGCCACGCCGTTCTTACGGGGTGGAGGAGTCACGGTGTTCAGACTCCGGCTGTGGCCGGGATGTCGGACAGATCAGCGGGCGAGGCCAAGTGCCCGAGTACCGCAGTGGCGGCCGCGACCTGCGGCGAGACCAGATGGGTCCGGCCGCCCTTGCCCTGCCGCCCCTCGAAGTTGCGGTTGGAGGTGGAGGCGGAGCGCTCACCGGGAGCCAGCTGGTCGGGGTTCATGCCCAGACACATCGAGCAGCCCGCATGCCGCCATTCGGCGCCGGCCTCCTTGAAGACCTTGTCCAGGCCCTCCTCGACGGCCTGCAGCGCGACCCGTACGGAGCCGGGGACGACCAGCATCCGTACGCCGTCGGCGACTTTGCGGCCGTCCAGGATCGAGGCCGCGGAGCGCAGGTCCTCGATACGCCCGTTGGTGCAGGAGCCTACGAAGACGGTGTCGACGTTGATGTCGCGCAGCGCCTGTCCGGCGGTCAACCCCATGTACTCCAGGGCCTTTTCGGCCGCCAGTCGCTCCGAAGCGTCCTCGTACGAAGCCGGGTCGGGGACGTTCGCCGACAGCGGTGCGCCCTGGCCGGGGTTGGTGCCCCAGGTGACGAACGGGGAGAGCGAAGCGGCGTCGATGAAGACCTCGGCGTCGAATACGGCGTCGTCGTCGGTGCGCAGGGTCTTCCAGTACGCGACCGCCGCGTCCCAGTCCTCACCCTTGGGGGCGTGGTCGCGGCCCTGCAGATAGTCGAACGTGGTCTGGTCCGGGGCGATCATGCCCGCCCGGGCGCCGGCCTCGATCGACATGTTGCAGATGGTCATGCGGGCCTCCATCGAGAGCTTCTCGATGGCGGAACCCCGGTACTCCAGGACGTAGCCCTGGCCGCCACCCGTACCGATCTTGGCGATGATCGCCAGGATCAGGTCCTTGGCGGTGACGCCGTCGGGCAGCTCGCCCTCGACGGTGATCGCCATGGTCCTGGGGCGGGCCATCGGCAGCGTCTGGGTGGCCAGCACATGCTCGACCTGCGAGGTGCCGATACCGAACGCCAGAGCGCCGAAGGCGCCGTGCGTGGAGGTGTGCGAGTCGCCGCAGACCACGGTGGTGCCGGGCTGGGTCAGACCCAGCTGCGGTCCCACGACGTGGACGACGCCCTGCTCGACGTCGCCCAGCGGGTGCAGCCGGACGCCGAACTCGGCGCAGTTCTTGCGCAGGGTCTCCAACTGCGCGCGGGAGACGGGGTCCGCGATGGGCTTGTCGATGTCGAGGGTCGGGGTGTTGTGGTCCTCGGTCGCGATGGTGAGGTCCAGCCGCCGCACCCGGCGACCGCTCAGACGGAGACCGTCGAACGCCTGCGGGCTGGTCACCTCGTGCAGGAGGTGCAGATCGATGAAGAGGAGGTCGGGCTCGCCATCGGCGCGCCGGACGACATGGTCGTCCCAGACCTTCTCCGCCAGTGTCCTACCCATCGCTTTCCCTCCGGCCCGGCAGCGTCGCCGGGCCCAACTAGAGATCGATTGCGTCGCCGTCCGCACCTCGGACACGCCTTGGTGCCGGGCGGGGGACGCTGGCCCTTGTGCGGCCGTACATCCAGGTTCGCAACTTCTCGGAGAAATTGAACTTGCGTTTCACAGAGTGAGACGTGAATATCGTTGCATGGACAACTCTAGCGGCGTCGGCGTTCTCGACAAGGCAGCTCTGGTACTGAGCGCCCTGGAGTCCGGTCCGGCCACCCTCGCCGGGCTGGTCGCGGCGACAGGGCTTGCACGACCCACGGCACATCGCCTCGCCGTGGCTCTGGAACACCACCGGATGGTGGCGAGGGACATGCAGGGCCGGTTCATTCTGGGCCCGCGCCTGGCGGAGCTCGCCGCGGCGGCGGGCGAGGACCGGCTGCTGGCCACGGCGGGACCGGTGCTGACTCATCTGCGCGATGTGACCGGCGAGAGCGCGCAGCTCTACCGCCGGCAGGGAGACATGCGCATCTGCGTGGCGGCCGCCGAGCGGCTGTCCGGACTTCGGGACACGGTCCCCGTCGGCTCCACGCTCACGATGAAGGCCGGCTCCTCGGCCCAGATCCTGATGGCCTGGGAGGAGCCCGAGCGGCTGCACCGCGGCCTGCAGGGCGCCCGCTTCACGGCGACGGCCCTCTCGGGCGTGCGGCGCCGCGGCTGGGCCCAGTCGATCGGCGAGCGCGAGCCGGGCGTCGCCTCGGTCTCGGCGCCCGTCCGCGGCCCCTCCAACCGGGTCGTGGCCGCGGTCTCGGTCTCCGGCCCGATCGAGCGCCTGACCCGCCACCCTGGCCGTATGCACGCCCAGGCGGTCATCGACGCCGCCGCGCGTCTCAGCGAGGCCCTGCGCCGCAACGGCTGATCTTCCTCTGTTCATCTGTACGTTCCCCGGCCCACCGCTCCAACGCCGCAGCGGTGGGCCGGAGTTGTGTCCGGG
>NZ_JBSGZO010000563.1:0-5071 GCF_053611045.1 Streptomyces sp. NPDC054841
GGGCCGTGCAGGGTCGGCCCCGCCCCGAGCGGCGGAAGTACCGGGTAATCCCGCGGTATTCGGCGCCCCGCCGGTCCCGAGGAGCCGAGCCCGGAGGGGCCCCGCACCACCCCCACCGGCAGCAGCCACACCAAGCCCGTCCGGCGCTTGAGGACGGACACACCGGGTCACCCGCGGTACCGGCGCACCCCAAGCCCGTCCGGCGCTTGAGGACGGACACACCGGCCGCGCCCACGGCACCGGTCACACCGTCACCGCACCCCCGCCGAAGGCACACCGCACCACACCCACGGGGGCGACCGGCCCGAACCGGTCACCCCCGGCCGGGGTCAGGCCGTGACGCGGGCGATGGCCTCCTCGACCGTCAGTTCCTCGCGCTCGCCCGTCCGGCGGTCCTTCAGCTCCAGCACGCCCTCGGCCGAGCGACGCCCGGCCACCAGGATCTTCGGCACGCCGATCAGCTCCGCGTCCGTGAACTTCACGCCCGGGGAGACACCCGCACGGTCGTCCACCAGCACCCGCACCCCGGCCGCGCCCAGCTTCTCGGCGACGTCGAGCGCCAGCTCGGTCTGGAGCGCCTTGCCCGCCGCGACCACGTGCACGTCCGCCGGGGCGACCTCGCGCGGCCAGCACAGGCCCTGCTCGTCGGCGTGCTGCTCGGCGAGCGCCGCGACCGCGCGGGAGACGCCGATGCCGTACGAGCCCATGGTGACCCGCACCGGCTTGCCGTTCTGGCCCAGCACGTCGAGCTGGAAGGCGTCGGCGTACTTGCGGCCCAGCTGGAAGATGTGCCCGATCTCGATCGCGCGGTCGAGCTTCAGCCCGGTGCCGCAGGACGGGCACGGGTCGCCGTCCTCGACCACGACGACGTCGAGGTACTCGTCGACCTCGAAGTCACGGCCCGCGACCACATTGCGGGCGTGCGTGTCGGGCTTGTTCGCGCCGGTGATCCACGCGGTGCCCGGTGCCACCCGCGGGTCGGCGATGTAGCGGACCTTCTCCAGGCCCTGCGGCCCGACGTACCCGCGCACCAGGTCCGGGCGGCCCACGAAGTCCTCCGCGGTGACCAGCTCGACGGTCGCCGGCGCGAGGTGGTCGGTGAGCTTGCCGAGGTCGACCTCGCGGTCGCCCGGCACGCCGACCGCGACGATCTCGCCGTCGACCTTCACGAGGAGGTTCTTGAGCGTCGCGGAGGCCGGCACGCCCAGGTGCTCGGCGAGCGTCTCGATGGTCGGGGTGTCGGGGGTGTCCAGTTCCTCGACCGCCCCGTGCTCCGCGGTGACCGGCTCCAGCGCGAACGTGACCGCCTCGGTGTTCGCGGCGTAGTCGCAGGAGGGGCAGTACACGAAGGTGTCCTCGCCCGCAGCCGCAGGCGCGAGGAACTCCTCGGACGCCGAGCCGCCCATCGCACCGGAGACCGCGGACACGATCCGGTGCTCCAGGCCGAGCCGCTGGAAGATCTTGATGTACGCCTCGCGGTGCAGCCGGTACGACTCCGCCAGCCCCTCGTCCGAGGTGTCGAAGGAGTAGGAGTCCTTCATCTGGAACTCACGGCCGCGCAGGATGCCGGACCGCGGACGCGCCTCGTCGCGGTACTTCGTCTGGATCTGGTACAGGATGACCGGAAGGTCCTTGTACGAGGTGCACTGGTCCTTCACCAGCTGGGTGAAGATCTCCTCGTGCGTCGGGCCCAGCAGATAGTCCGCGCCCTTGCGGTCCTGGAGGCGGAACAGCTCGGCGCCGTACTCCTCCCAGCGCCCGGTCGCCTCGTACGGCTCCTTGGGCAGCAGGGCGGGAAGCAGCACCTCCTGGGCGCCGATGGCGTCCATCTCCTCGCGCACGACCCGGGCGACGTTCTCCAGGACCCGCATGCCGAGCGGCAGCCAGCTCCAGATGCCCGCGGCGTTGCGGCGGACGTAGCCCGCGCGGACGAGGAGCTTGTGGCTGAGCGTCTCGGCGTCCGCCGGGTCGTCGCGCAGTGTCTTGACCATCAGACGGGACATGCGCTGGACCTGGGCTGCCATGGGTTAACTCCTGCGTACAAGAAAGGGTGATGTGCAGGAGGTTAGCCGGGCGGTGCCAGCGGGCGGAAATCAGTTCACCGCACGCGGTGCCCGTATCGCCCGGGGGAAAGCCGCCGGCCCCCCGGCAGAGACCCGTGAGACCCGTTCATCCCCGCAGCAGCGGCAACGGCGCGCCCATCACCGCGTACGGCTTCGGCGCGCTCGGGAAGAGGACCCGGCGCGCCAGGTCCCGGTAGCCGAGGGTCCGGTACAGCCCGCGCGCCGGGCTCTCCACGTCGATCGCGGAGAGGATGGACCGGGGCTGGTCCACACCGTCCGTGATGGTGGTGATCAGGGTGCGGCCGATGCCGCGCCCCTGGTAGCCGGGGTGGACGTGCAGCTCGGTGATCACGAAGGAGTCGTCCAGCCAGTCGTCGGAGCCGTTGGTGCGCAGGTACGGCTCGACGACGGTGGACCACCAGTGGGTGCGGTCGTTGGGCATGCCGTAGACGAAGCCGACGAGGCGTCCCTCGGGGGTCGTCGCCCCGTACGCGTGGGCGCCGGGATAGAGCAGATGCCGGAGGACGATGTGGCGGCGTACGGCGATCTCGTCCTCGCTGAGTCCGAAGGCGAGGGCCTGCACGGCGAGGGCGTCGTCCACCCGTGCGGCGAGGTTGACCGGTCCGACCTCGACATCCTGTTCCATGCCGGGAACCCTACTTCGCCGTCAGCAGGTCAGAACAGCACGCTCATGAACGCACCGACCTCGCGGAATCCGACGCGTCGGTACGCCGCCCTGGCAACGGTGTTGTAGTCGTTGACGTACAGGCTGACGACGGGGGCGACGTCGGCGAGGGCGTAGCGGATGACGGCGGCCATGCCGGTCTCGGAGAGGCCGCGGCCGCGGAATTCGGGGGCGACCCAGACGCCCTGGACCTGGCAGGCCTGCGGGGTGGCCGCGCCGATCTCGGCCTTGAAGACGACCTTGCCGTCGTCGATGCGGGCGAAGGACCGGCCGGAGCCGACGAGCTCCGCGACGCGGGCCTGGTAGAGCAGTCCGCCGTCGCCGGCCATCGGCGAGACGCCGACCTCCTCGGTGAACATGGCCACGCACGCGGGCATGATCACACCCATCTCGTCCTTGCGGATGCGGCGTACGTAAGGGTCGGGTTCGATGTCCCGCGGCATCGACTCGGTGATCATGAGCGGCTGGTGGGCACGGACCTCGCGGGCGGGTCCCCAGCTGGGCTCCAGCAGCTGCCACAGCCGGGCGGTGGTCTCGGCCGGTCCGACGATCGAGGAGCAGCGGCGGCCGGTCCTGCGGGCGCGCTCGGCGAAGGCGCGGACGGCCTCGGGGGTGGCGCAGATGGGGACCAGGTTGGCGCCGGAGTAGCAGAGGGAGCGGAGCCGTCCCTCCGTGTACCAGCCCCACATCTCGCCGCCGAGACGCCAGGGGTCGAGACCGGCGACCTGGACGCGAGCGGCCACGAAGGCGTTGACGACGGGGTCGCTCTCCAGGACGGCGAGGGCGGCGCCGAGATCGGCGGGGTCGAGGACCCGGGTGGTGGTCTGCGTCAGCACGAGGGGGCCCTCCATCACTCCTTGCGGGCAACGACAGGTGCCGCTCGGTCGGCTAGCGTCGGCGCGTACATATGGCTGCATACGGCCTGCTGATCTCCGCACTTTACCTGGAGATGCCGAGCCGTACCGCTCACGCGAAACGACCGGGCCCCGGCTCCGGGGGCCCGGTCCTTTCGCTGTACGCGGGGAGTCAGCTGACGGAGACTTCCGGCTCGCCGGAGGCGATGCCGTCCTTCTCCATCTGCTCGGCGATCTTCAAGGCCTCTTCGATCAGGGTCTCGACGATCTTCGACTCGGGGACGGTCTTGATCACCTCGCCCTTGACGAAGATCTGCCCCTTGCCGTTGCCGGACGCGACACCCAGGTCCGCCTCACGGGCCTCACCCGGGCCGTTGACGACGCAGCCCATGACGGCGACGCGCAGCGGGACCTCCATGCCCTCGAGGCCCGCCGACACCTGGTCGGCCAGCTTGTAGACGTCGACCTGGGCGCGGCCGCAGGACGGGCAGGAGACGATCTCCAGGCGGCGCTGGCGCAGGTTCAGCGACTCCAGGATCTGGATGCCGACCTTGACCTCCTCGGCCGGCGGCGCGGACAGCGAGACGCGGATGGTGTCGCCGATGCCCTCGCTGAGCAGTGCGCCGAAGGCGACGGCGGACTTGATGGTGCCCTGGAAGGCCGGACCGGCCTCGGTCACACCGAGGTGCAGCGGGTAGTCGCACTGGGCGGCCAGCTGCCGGTAGGCGTTGACCATGACGACCGGGTCGTTGTGCTTGACCGAGATCTTGATGTCGTGGAAGTCGTGCTCCTCGAAGAGGGACGCCTCCCACAGCGCCGACTCGACGAGCGCCTCGGGGGTGGCCTTGCCGTACTTCTTCAGGAGCCGGGCGTCGAGGGAGCCCGCGTTGACGCCGATACGGATCGGGGTGCCCGCGTCCTTGGCGGCCCGGGCGATCTCCTTGACCTTGTCGTCGAACTGCTTGATGTTGCCGGGGTTGACGCGGACGGCCGCACAGCCGGCGTCGATGGCGGCGAACACGTACTTCGGCTGGAAGTGGATGTCCGCGATCACCGGGATCTGCGACTTCCTGGCGATGGTGGAGAGCGCGTCGGCGTCGTCCTGCGTGGGGCAGGCGACGCGCACGATCTGGCAGCCCGAAGCGGTCAGCTCGGCGATCTGCTGCAGCGTGGCACCGACGTCGGAGGTCCGCGTCGTCGTCATCGACTGCACCGACACGGGCGCGTCGCCGCCGACGGCGACCGAGCCGACCTGGATCTTGCGGCTGACCCTCCGGTCGGCGAGCTTGATCGGAACGGACGGCATACCGAGAGAAATCGCGGTCATCTGCTGTGCAACCCCAAGGTGTGGATCGAGGCCCCGAGAGGCGGGCTCCAGCCTTTGAGATTACGCCACGGGCCTGTGCCCCAGCACACCGCGGCGGCAAACCACCCATAGGGACGCGGCCGGACACCACACAGTGTCCGGC
>NZ_JBSGZO010000564.1:0-5040 GCF_053611045.1 Streptomyces sp. NPDC054841
GGATCCAAGGCGGAGGATGGGGGTCCCCCCGCCGAAGGCAGGGGGAGAGTCATGGCGGAGCCATGCCGACTGACGACAACGCAGGAGACGGAGTCACATGACGCCGCGAGCCCAGCAAGATCCACCGGACGGGCCCTAGAGCAGCTGCTTGAAGAAGTTGATGTGAGTCGTCCGGTATCCGAGCGACTCGTAAAGACCGGTCGCCGCGGTGTTGCCCGCGAAGACCTGGAGTGCGAGCAGCGACGCCCCGGCCGCCCGCGCGATCCGCTCGGCGTGCAGCATCAGCGCCCGCCCGTACCCCCGGCCGCGATGCTCCTCGGCCACCTCGACGTCGTACACGTACGCGCCCTGCTCCCCCGGGCGTACCTCGCTCTCGGCCAGCCAGACGTGGCCCACCACCACGCCGCCCGCGACCAGTGCGTGCAGCCACGAGCCCCGGGTGGCGAGGCCGTCGGGGAGCTGCTCGCGGTGGACCGCCTCCGCCCTGACCCGGGCCCGGTCCTCGGCCACGCCACGGGCGATCAGGCTCTGTGCGTATCCCTCGATCGCACCGGTCCGCCACCGGAGGAACTCCGCCTCGCTCAAGGGGCGGCCTTCGACGCCCGCGGGCAGCGCGGGTGGCTCGGGCGGGAGTTCCTTGAGCATGACGCGGCCGCGCTCGCCGTAGCCCAGTGCGGTGGTCAGGCGCAGCGCGGCGGAGGCCGCGACGGGGACCGAGGTCTCGATTCGCGTACAGCCCCAGCCGCGCAGCACCTCCTCGGCCGCGAGCGCCGCGACCGTACCCCTTCCGCGCCGCCGGTCGCCCTCGTCGATCCACAGCGACCGCAGGACGCCCGCCGAGGGGCCGGTGGCGGGATCCGTGGCCAGCTCGACGACGCCGACGGGCCGGCCGTTCACACAGACGTCGTAGGTGCGTGATGTGACGCCGTCCGCGCCGCGCTGAAGCGGCCCGGTCGGCCGCAGGGTCGTGGTCATCAGAGGTGTTCTACCTGTCCCGGGGCCTCCCGTCACCACATCGGGCAGGGTCTAGGGGCGCGGATCCGGGTCGGCTGCGGCGTGCACCTCGAAGATCCGCATGGCCTTGGCGGTCAGCGGGCCGGGCGCGGAGGACAGCTCACGGCCGTCGACGCGGTGCACGGCCTGGACGTCACGGGTGGTGGAGGTCAGGAAGACCTCCTCGGCCCGGTCCAGCACGTCCCACGGCAGGTCGGCCTCCAGCGCGCCGGTCCAGTCCACGGTCAGCGCGCGGGTGATCCCGGCGAGGCAGCCCGAGGAGAGGGGCGGGGTGTACAGCTGCCCGTCGAGGACGACGAAGACGTTGGAGCCGGTGCCCTCGCAGAGCTGTCCCACCGTGTTGGCGAAGAGCGCCTCGGACGCGCCCTGCTCGTGGGCCCGGGCGAGGGCGACGACGTTCTCGCCGTACGAGGTCGTCTTCAGCCCGGCGAGCGCACCGCGCTCGTTCCGGGTCCACGGGACGGTGATCACGGCGGTGGTGTCGGGGCGGCGCTCGGCCTCGACGACGGCGACGACGAGGGTGGCGCCGGCGTCACCGCGGTCCGAGCCGAGCGGGGAGAGACCGCCCGTGTAGGTGATCCGCAGCCGGCCCAGCGCCACGGGGTTCGCTTCCAGCACGGCCTCGCAGGCGCGGCGTACCTCGTCGTGGTCCGGGTCGGGCAGGCCGAGACCCCGGGCGGAGCGGGTGAGCCGGTCGAGGTGCCGGGTGAGGGCGAAGAGGCGTCCCTCGGTGGCCTTGACCGTCTCGAAGACGCCGTCGCCCACGGTCAGGCCGTGGTCGAACACGGACACCATGGCGGTGTCGGAGTCCTTCAGTCCGCCATTGACCCAGATCCTCATCACGCGGTCCTTCCACTCTGCGCGTACGTGCCCGACGCTACCGCGAGCAGCCGGGACGCCTTGAGCTCGGTCTCGTCCCACTCGCGCTCCGGGTCGGAGCCCCAGGTGATGCCGGCACCGGTACCGAAGCGCAGTACGCCCGCGGCGCGGTCGATCCAGAAGGTGCGTATACCAACGGCCAGCTCACCGGTGCCGCGGTCGGCGTCCACCCAGCCGATACCGCCGCAGTACGGGCCGCGCGGCGCCGTCTCCAGTGTCTCGATGATTCGCAGGGCGCTCGACTTGGGGGCGCCGGTGACCGAGCCGGGCGGGAACGTGGCGTCGAGCAGCTCGCGCCAGCCGGCGCCGGCGGTGAGCTCGCCGTGGACGGTGGAGACGAGGTGGACCAGGCCCGGGTGGGCTTCGACGGCGCAGAGGGCCGGGACGGTCACCGAGCCGGTGGCGCAGACCCGCCCCAGGTCGTTGCGGACCAGGTCCACGATCATCACGTTCTCGGCGTGGTCCTTCTCCAGCAGATCGGCGGCGGTGCGGCCGGTGCCCTTGATCGGCCCGGACTCGACGGCGCGGCCTCGGCGGCGCAGATAGAGCTCGGGCGAGGCGGTGGCGATCTCCACACCGTGCGCGGGCAGCCGAATCGTTCCTGCGTACGGGGCGGGGTTACCCCGCGCCAGCAGCGCCGTGAGCGCGTCGACATCGGCGGCACCGGGGTCGGGCAGCGGCGCGGACAGGACGCGGCAGAGATTCGCCTGGTAGACCTCGCCTGCCGCGATGTGCTCGCGGATGCGGCGTACACCTGCCGTGTACGCGGCCCGGTCCAGGGAGGACGTCCAGTCCGCGGCGGCGGGGCCGAGCCAGCGTCCGGGCTCCGGAGCGGGCACGGGCTCGTGGCGTACGTCACCGAAGCGGGCACAGGTGAGCCGGCCCTCGAAGTCCGCCGCGACGGCCCAGAGGCCGGAGGAGTCAAGGGCCTCAGGGTCACTGGTGACGTCCCTGAGGTCGGTGGCGACGAGGCCGCCGAAGCGGGCCAGAGGAGCGAGGTCATGCACGGCTGCGAGTCTATGGCGGGCCCCGACCGGCCGCTCCGGCGTGCACCTGCTCGTGAACCCGCCGTGAACACAGCTCAGCACGCTGCGGAAACGCGTTTTTGTGCTGGCCCGGGAATCCGCTAGAGTTCAACACGTCGCCGGGACGCGCAAGCGGAACGGAAACGACAGGCGGACGTGGCTCAGTTGGTAGAGCATCACCTTGCCAAGGTGAGGGTCGCGAGTTCGAATCTCGTCGTCCGCTCGAAGTGGGGGATCTTCCCGAGAACCCCTGCAGCTCCTGGTGGAGTGGCCGAGAGGCGAGGCAACGGCCTGCAAAGCCGTCTACACGGGTTCAAATCCCGTCTCCACCTCCATGGACGATTAGCTCAGCGGGAGAGCGCTTCCCTGACACGGAAGAGGTCACTGGTTCAATCCCAGTATCGTCCACTGGACCTGCGAAGGTCCCCCGCGCGATTAGCTCAGCGGGAGAGCGCTTCCCTGACACGGAAGAGGTCACTGGTTCAATCCCAGTATCGCGCACGCAGTGCCCACGGATCCGGGCTGACCGGATCGTGGTCCCGAGGACGATTAGCTCAGCGGGAGAGCGCTTCCCTGACACGGAAGAGGTCACTGGTTCAATCCCAGTATCGTCCACAGCCCGGAGCCCCCGGCCGCCTCGCGCGGCCGGGGGCTCCGTCGTGTCTCCGGTCAGGAGGAGAAGAGCATCCGGCCGAAGCTGCGCTGCCGGTGGTGGCCGCCGTGGTGGCCGTGGTGCGGCGCTCCCCAGGCCGGGGCGGCGGGCGCGGGCGCGGGCGGGTAGGCCTGCGGGGCAGGCGGTGCGGGCGGGGCCTGCTGGACCCACTGGGACTCGAGGCGGGTCAGCGACTCCAGCTCGCCGTAGTCGAGGAATATCCCCCGGCAGCCGCTGCACTGTTCGATCTGGACGCCATTGCGGTTGTACGTGTGCATGGGCGCATGGCACTTGGGACACTGCATGTCGGCTCAGCTCCTCGCCGTTCGGTTGGTGGGTTACCCCGGTCAAACCCTACGACGGGATGATGCCCTCCAACTCGGGCGGGAGGGAGGCAATTCGGGCACATGCGTCGGTCATCATCCGCTCGACCTCGTCGAGATCACGCCGCGCCGCCGCGCTCTTGGCCAGGGCGAGGGCGGCGGTCTGGACGGTCAGGGCCCGGGCGGGCACGTCGAGTTGGGGCCAGGGATCGACGCCGTCGGGCCCGGCCGCGGGGCCGCCGGCCGCCCGGTACGCGGTGAGGAAGCGGGTCCAGACGTCCGGGGGCAGCAGCCCGGCCGCGTACCAGGCGGCGGGGCGGGCGAGGTCCCAGGCGGGGTCGCCGAGGCCGAGGTCGTCGACGTCGATGAGCAGCCAGGGGCCGTCGTGGGCGGGATGGCGGACGAGCTGGCCGAGATGAAGATCGCCATGGCAGAGCCGGGCGTGGCGGGGTGCGGGGATCTCGTCACGGGCCCAGGCGGGCAGGCCGTGCCAGGCGTCGAGCACGGACCGGGCGGCGGGGTGCCCGGCCGCCGCCGCGCGCATCCGCGCCACCGCCGCGGCCGCCTTGGCGGGGCCGCGCATGGCCGGGAGCGGCCCGGGAAGCCCGTCGAGCGGCACGTTGTGGAGCTGCGCGAGCAGGTTTCCGGCCTCCTCCCACGGGGCGCCCTCCGGGTCCGCGGGGTCCACGGGGCTGCCGTACGGCCAGGTGGTGACGGGGCGCCCCGCGAGGTCGCCCGCGGGGTACGGGACCGGGGGCAGCAGGATTCCGCTCAGCAGGGGGTGCGCGGCGACGGCGATCCGTACGCGGTGCCCTTCCGGATCGGTCCCGGGTGCATGCGCCTTGGCGACGATCCGGCCATGCCGTACGACCACCCCGTCGGCCCGGTCGGCCAGTACGTCCGTGTCCCGCCCGCAGGCCCGGCATTCCTCGCCGCGGCCGGGGACATGCGCGGCCGCCCGTGCGGCCTCCGAAAGCGCACGCGCCAGCGTGCCGTTGTCCTGCTCCACGGGGCGAGGGTACGAGAACCCTTTGGTGCGGCTGTACGGCCGTACGGCTGTGCCTGGGAACGCGCCCACCGGGCGGGCGGCGAAGACCGCAAGGCCCCCGTAAAAGAAACCGGAGCAGAAACGGCGCTGGCCGGCCAG
>NZ_JBSGZO010000565.1:0-5027 GCF_053611045.1 Streptomyces sp. NPDC054841
AGTCAGTGCCGCATGGCTGCCACGCCATGCGGCACTGCTCGACGCAGTTGACGAACTGCACGACACGGCCCGGCCGCACCCTCGGCAGCCGCCCTCTCACGCCGGTGTCCGTACCGTGGCGCGCCTCAGCTCCTCGGCGCCTCACCCAGCTCCGGATACGCGTCGAGCAGTTTGCGCGGGGCAGCCTGGCGCCAGGAGTCGAGCAGGATCGCGCGGAGCTCGTCATCGTCCTCCAGCGCACCGAGCCGCACCCTGAGCCAGGCGTAGTTGTCGTCGTGGCCCCGGCGTATGAAGAACTTGTCAGGCTCGGAGGCGATCAGCTCGTCACGGTCCTCCTTGGGACACTTGACCCCGATCGCCTGATCGTCGTCGTCGAGCGAGGCGAAGATCTTCCCACCCTGCCCCGCCCGGAACGTGGGCATGCCCCAGGCGAGCTTCTCCACCGCACCGGGCAGCGAGAGCGCGATTCTGCGTACGTCGTCGGCGTTGGCCATGTGACGACCCTACGACGCACCACTGACAGACTCCCCCGGGCTCGGGGTGGAGCTGGACGAGTCGGTGGTGCGGCGGTCGGCCGTCGACGTACTGGAGCAGCGGGCCTGAAACGGCGCGTTCTGAACGCCGACGCGCAGGCGTGACGGTGCGCGCCGTCCGGCACCCCGGTGCGCCGGTAGGACAGGAGCGGTCAACAGACGGCTTCAACAGGACTGCTGACTGCACTCTCGTGCCTCATGAGCCTGTTTGCCCACCTCTGGAACAGGGCCCTTGTCCCTCAGTGCCATATGCCCACAAAACCTTTACCGATGGCATGCGACAGCATGCAACCCCGGGGGAATGCCCTACGGATAGATCCGGACGGGCCAATACCACACAGCACGCAGTTCCAATCAAACGCCAATGGAGGGAATTTCGGCCAAAGTTGGCCACGGCGTTGTACCGTCCGTAAGCGATCAACACCATGCAGTGGTCGGCCTGTTACGGGACGAGACCACGCCGATGCACGACCTGCTCCAACGCACGGACGAGCAGGCGTACCGCAGAGGAAGGCTCCCGATGGACGGGTACTTCGCCAGTCGACTGCATCATCAGCTCCGAGACCAGGTCCGGCACTTCGCGGAGAGTGAGGTCCGTCCGCGGGTTCCCGCCATGGAGGCGGCCCGCACGGTCCACCGCGATCTGTCCCGGCTGATCGCCCGGCAGGGCTGGCTCGGAGCGACGATCGGCAAGGCGCACGGCGGCATGGGTGTCGGCCACCTCGCCAAGACCATCATCATCGAGGAGCTTTCCCGGGTCAGCGGCGCGATGGGGGCCATGGTGCAGGCTTCCCAGCTCGGCGCCGCCAAGATAGTCCACTTCGGGAGCGAGGAGCAGAAGAAGACCTGGCTCCCGGCGATCGCGGCGGGCGAGTGCCTGCCCACGATCGCGGTCACCGAGGCCGATTCGGGCGGCCATGTGCTGGGCATGAGCGCCACCGCCGTACGTGACGGCGACGAGTACATCATCAATGGCCGAAAGGTGTACGTCGGCAACAGCCATGTCGGCGATCTGCACGGGGTGGTGGTCCGGACGGGACCGGGTTCCGGTGGCCTCACCGCATTCCTCGTCGAGTCCGACCGGCCCGGGTGCCGTACCGGCGAGCAGAAGCCGACGATGGGCCTGCACGGATTCGGCTTCGGCGAGCTGGTCTTCGACAACTGCCGTGTGCCCGTGGCCAACCGGCTCGGCGAGGAGGGCGACGGGCTCGCCGTGGCGTACTCCTCCAGCGTGCTCTACGGGCGCGCCAACCTCACCGCCGTCTCGCTCGGACTCCATCAGGCGATCCTGGAGGAGACCACGGCGTTCTGCGTCGAGCGCCACCGCTACGGCAAGCCCCTGCACGAACTTCCGTCCGTCAAGCTGAAGCTGGGGCAGCTGCAGTCCCGGCTGATGACGGCGCGGCTCGCCGCGTACCACGCGGTGCATCTGCTGGACCAGGGGCTGGCCTGCGACGCCGAGCTGATGAACGCGAAGCTGGTCAATGTCGAGTCCGCGCTCGACTCCGCGCGGAACGCGATGGAGATCCACGCGGCGGCCGGGCTGTTCACCGACCGGCCCATCGAGCGGTATCTGCGCGACGCGCACCACATCTTCGCTCCCGCCGGCACCTCCGACATCCAGCTGCTGCGGCTGGCCGAGGTCGCTCTCGGCACGCCGAAGGGACAGTGGTCGGAGCGTCTGGCGGACCTGACACGGACGGAGGCGCTCGTCTGACCCGGTGGACGGAGACCTGGTCAGTAGGGAGACCGGGACAGTGAGGTCCCCGGGGAGCGCCGATGATGCCCCGGGGACGCCCGGCCGCGTCAGAGCCGGGCGTCCTCACGGCGGTGGATCTGCTCGACCAGTTCCGCCGCGAGCGACTTGATGGTCTCCAGCCCTGGCCGGCCCCAGGGCCGCGGCTCGGTGTCCACCACGCAGATCGTGCCCAGGGCTATGCCCGTACGGTCGATCAGCGGGGCCCCGAGGTAGGAGCGGATGCCGATCTCGTCGACGACCGGATTGCCGGCGAACCGGGGGTAGTCGCAGACGTCCTCCAGGACGAGCGCCTTCCGCCGCACCACGACATGCGGGCAGTAGCCGTGGTCGCGGGCCATGAACCGGCCCACGTCCCCGCCCGTCGCGGCCACCGCCGCGCCGAGGTCGCTGCCCGAGTGCGTACCCGCCGGAGTGTGCAGTCCCGCGAAGAACTGCCGGTTCTCGTCAATGAAGTTGACCATCGAGAAGGGCGCCCCGGTGACCTCCGCGAGCTTGCGGGCGAATTCGTCGAAGGCCGGGTCGGGCCGGTCGCCCAGCCCCAGCTGGCGCAGCCGCTGCACCCGCATGGGCGCCTCCCGGTCGACTGGTGTCAGCAGCAGATGGCCGGTCGGGTCGTACGTCATGACTGAGCTCCATAGCTCGGCGCCGCTGCCGGTGCCGGGGTGGTGGCGAGCAGATGCTGGACGAGGGTGACCAGGGTCTGGGTCCCGGAGCCGGCGACACGGGCGTCGCACAGCACGACGGGGACCTCCGGTTTGAGGTCGATCGCGGCCCGCACCTCCTCGGGCTCATAGCGGTAGGCGCCGTCGAACTCGTTGACGGCGACGACGAATCCGATGCCGCGCCGCTCGAAGAAGTCGACGGCGGAGAAGGAGGCCTCCAGGCGGCGTGTATCGGCGAGGACGACCGCGCCGAGCGCTCCTTCGGAGAGCTCGTCCCACATGAACCAGAAGCGCTCCTGGCCCGGGGTTCCGAAGAGATACAGCACATGCCGGTCGTCGAGGGTGATCCGCCCGAAGTCCATGGCCACCGTTGTGGTGGTCTTGGACTCCACGCCCTCCAGGCTGTCGGTCGCGACGCTGACCGTGGTCAGCAGCTCTTCGGTGCTCAGCGGCTCGATCTCGCTGACCGCGCCCACGAGGGTCGTCTTGCCCACCCCGAATCCGCCCGCGACCAGGATCTTGAGCGCGGTGGGGAAGACGTCGGAGGGGTCGCGGGTCACAGGGCTGCGTTCAGAGCCGTCGTCGTAGGCCATCGAGCACTGCCTCCAGCAAGGAACGGTCGGTGGGAGTGTCGTGGAAACCGGGCGCTCGGGCGGTGACCGCCCCGCAGTCCACGAGATCGGACAGGAGCACCTTGGTGACGACCGCCGGCAGCCGTAAGTGCGCGGCGACCTCCGCCACCGAGGTGGGTCCGTCGCACAGGCCGAGGGCCAGAGCGTGCTCAGGCCCCAGCGGCCCCTGCGGGACCGCGCCGGTGGCCATCACCAAGGAGAGCAGATCGAGGGCGGCCGTCGGACGGGTGCGGCCGCCGCTCACCGTGTACGGACGGATGAGGCGGCCGGCCGCGTCGTCGAGCCAGGGCCCGTCCTTCGGGGCCGGCACGGTCAGAGCCCCGTGACGCTCGGCGCCCCGGCGGGCCGTCTGGCCGGGGTGACCAGGTACGGCCGTACGCTCTTGACGAGCATCGCCATCTCGTAGCCGAGTACCGCCGCGTCCGCCTCGCGCCCGGCCAGCACGGCGAGACAGGTGCCGGAGCCGGCGGTGGAGACGAAGAGCAGTGTGGAGTCGAGTTCCACCACGACCTGGCGAACTTCTCCTCCGTCCCCGAACCGGGCGCCCGCGCTGCGGCCCAGCGAGTACAGGCCCGAGGCGAGGGCGGCCATGTGGTCGGCGCTGTCGGCGTCGAGGCCGTGCACGGATCTCACCAGGCCGTCGGAGGAGAGCAGAACCGCGTTGCGGGTGTACGGCACCCGCTGGACCAAGCCGCTCAGCAGCCAGTCGAGATCCGAGGAATGGCCGGTCGGCACATCGCTCGCCATGGTGCATCTACTCCTTGTGGGTGTCGTTCAGTTGATGCGGTTCATGTTGATGCGGTTCGTGTCGATGCGGTTCATGTTGATGCGGTTCGTGTCGATGCGGTTCGTCGGTCGCTGTGGGAGCACTCGGGGGCTGGGACTCGGCGAGGCCTATGCCCCGCTGGAAGGCCGCCATCAGACCGGGGTCGTGCAGCGCCTGGTCCTCCGCGGGGCGACGCGGCGCGGGATCGCTGCGCAGCTGCGGCACCAGGTGCTCCTGGGCACGCCGCTTGGGCAGTTGGGGGCGGCCCATGGTGCCTCGTACGACCTGGGCCTCGGCGCCCGCCTGCGGGATGCCGTGCTGAGGAGTTCCGGACTGTGATTCCCCTGGCTGCGGAGTGCCCGGCTGCGGAGTGCCCGCTTGCGCCGGGGGGTGGCCGGCGCCGGGGCGGGCGGCGGGCGGGTTGGGGCGCTCCGGGTGCTCGCCGCGCACCGGCAGCGGCCCGGAGGTACTGCCGTCCGCCGACGACGGGTGGTGCGGCTGCTGTTGTTGTTGCTGTTGCTGTTGTTGCTGCTGCTGCTGCTGAGGGATGCCCGGCATGCTCGTCGCATACGTGAGCGTGCGCTGCGAGCCGGTGTGCGCCGTGTCGGAAGCGGCGTCGACCGCAGTGTGGGCCGCGGCGCCCCCGGGGGCCGCGGCCCGCTCCCGGCCGGCAAC
>NZ_JBSGZO010000566.1:0-5026 GCF_053611045.1 Streptomyces sp. NPDC054841
CGCGGGGCGCCCCCCCCCCCCCGGTGGGGGGGGGGGGGCCGCGCGCGGCCCGCGGCCCGGGGGCCCCCCGGGGCGGCGGCCCCCCCACCCGCCCCCCCCCCCCCCGCCGGGGGGCCCCCCCCCCTCTGTACTGTTCGCGCGCCGTCACCAGGCGGTCGACGCGGTCTTCTCCTCCGGCAGCAGCAGCCACAGCGCCAGGTAGAGCAGGAACTGCGGGCCGGGCAGCAGACACGACACCAGGAAGATCACGCGCATCGTGGTCGCGGAGGTGCCGAAGCGCCGTGCCAGCGCTGCGCACACTCCGCCGATCATGCGTCCGTCACGGGGGCGGGCAAGTGCGGCCATGGAGGGCTCCTTCACGAGCGTCCTGGGGAGCCGCTCCACCGGGCTCCCGATGACTCCATACTCGCCCGGTGCAACGGGGCAAAGCGTCGCTCTACGGGGCGATCCCGACCCTGGGAATCGTCGGGGTCGGCCCCTGAGGCGCCTCATCCCGGAGCAGGGGTCCCCGCTCCTTCCTGGGACGTGCCGGCCTCCCGCCGCGCCTGCGCCGCAGCCGGGCCCGGCCCGCAGGGACGACCGCGAGATGGGCCAGCGCCACGCCCGCCGTGTTCAGCAGCAGCGAGTCCACGTCGACGACCTGCCCCGGCACCCCGGTCTGCAGCAGCTCGATGCCGAGCGACAGCAGCGCCCCCGCCGCGACCGTACGGGTCAGCGAGGCCCACGGGGCGACAGCGAGCCGGCCGCTCGCCATCGGCAGCAGTATGCCGAGGGGAGCCAGCAGGAGGAGTCCCTCACCGATACGGCGGGCCGCCTGCACCGGGCCCAGCGCCAGATCCGCTCTGATGCCCGCCAGTGGCTCCAGATTCGCAGCAGTCACCCACGGCACATCCAACGGGCGGAGCGTCAGCCACCCCACGAGTGCCAGATGTGCGAGGAGGAGGACGCCCCCCGCCACGCGGAAGTGGATGGCGGCACTGCCGCCCGAACCTTGACGCTGCACGCCCCCCAAGACGCGCTGACCGGCAGCATCGGTTCCGCCGGATGCCCAGGGGTGTCAGGAAGGGCTCGGAGACGGCAGCGGGCCCACCGTCGGCAGCGCCGTCTCCGGGCGTTCCTTGGCCGTCCGGGTACAGCGGTAGCCGTGCGGTGCGTACTCCCCGGGGCCGCCCAGGATCACCGACCCGCCTGCGGCCGCGGCCTCGCTCTCCGCGAAGGTGCACACGATCTGCGCCAGCGCCGCCGGCGGCAGGTCCTCGGGCTGGCGGCTCAGCCGCAGCGTGCCCTCCGGATCGCTCTCACGCGGCGGTGAGACGGTCAGCGGGCCCCGCACGAGCGTGGTGAACCCGGCCTCCCGCTCGGTCTGCGACGGCTCCTCCAGCAGCTCCCCGAGGAGCGCCTGAGCGACCCGCACCCGGGTCCCGGCCTTCTCCTCGGCGATCGTGACCGTACGGTCCACCGCCTGCAGCGCCGACGCGCACACCAGATACACGCGCACCGGCACCTGCGGCTGCGTCTGGGTGGCCGTCTCCTTGCCGGACAGCGTGCACGGCACCCGCGACGGCGCCGGCCCGGCGTCGACCGGCACCGTGGTCGTCCGGATCCCGCAGCCCGCGGCGGCGGCCGCGACCGTGACCGCACCCACCAGCGCCAGAGCGGCGCGACGGATCCGCGACGCGGCGGAACCCCGGTCGCCCGCGCCGCCCGCCCCGGCCGTGCCGGCCACGACCGGGCCCCCGGCCATGCCCAGGGGCGCCCGGTGTGGCTGCCCGTTCCGTACGGTCACTGCGCGTCGCCCGCCTCTCCCCGCTCGTCGTCCTGCCCCCGGCCGCCCCGGCCGCGAGCGTCCGGGGCGATGTCCGACGCGTCCCGGGGCAGCCGCAGGACGAACACCGCACCGCCGTCGCCGTCCGTGGAATTCGCCGCCGAGATCCCGCCGCCGTGGATCAGCGCGTTCTCCATCGCGATCGACAGCCCCAGGCCGCTGCCCTCGGACCGCGGCCGCGAGGCGCTCGCCTTGTAGAAGCGGTCGAAGACATGCGGCAGGACGTCCTCGGGGATACCGGGCCCGTGGTCCCGAACCTCGATGACCAGCTCCTCGCCCTCCAGCCGCACGGCCACCCGCACCGGCGAGCCGCCGTGCTTCAGCGCGTTGCCGATGAGGTTCGCCAGTATGACGTCGAGGCGGCGCGGATCGAGGCGGGCCATGATGCCGCGCTCCGCGTCCAGCTCGACCGCGTCCAGCCAGGCCCTGGCGTCGATACAGGCGGTGACCTGGTCGGCGACATCGACGTCGTCGAGGACGAGCCGCGCCGTGCCCGCGTCGAAGCGGGTCACCTCCATCAGGTTCTCCACCAGGTCGTTGAGGCGCCGGGTCTCGCTCACCACCAGCGCCACGGCGGGCGCGATCATCGGGTCGAGGCTCTCCTGCTCGTCCTCCAGGACCTCCGTCACGGCGGTCAGCGCGGTCAGCGGCGTACGCAGCTCGTGCGACATGTCGGCGACGAACCGGCGGCTGGACTCCTCCCGCGCGCGCATGTCCGCGACCTTCTTCTCCAGCGACTCCGCCGCGTTGTTGAAGGTCCGGGACAGCTCGGCCAGCTCATCCGTGCCGGAGACCTGCAGCCGCGTGTCCAGCTGGCCCTCGCCGAGCTGCCGGGCCGCCTGACCCAGGCGCTGCACGGGCTTGAGCACGGTCCTCGCGGCGGCCTGCGCGAGCAGCGCCGAGCCGAGGAGCGCCAGGGCCGTGGCGATCCCCAGCGACCAGGCGAGCGAGTTCAGATCCTGCCGCTCCTGGTCGAGGGACTTGAACATGTACCCCGTCGGCCCGCCGCCCACGACCCTCGTACCGCCCACCAGGTAGGGCGTGTTGCCGCGCGTGGTGCGCACCCAGAACAGATGCTGCCGCTCGCTCACCGCGTCCCGCAGCGAGGCCGGTACGTCGTCGAGCGTGAAGGTGTCCGGGTCGGACGCCCCGACGATCGGCTTGCCCGCCGCCCGCTCGCCGAGCAGCAGCACGCTGTAGCCGGCGTTGCCGCTCGCCATCTGCTCCGCGGTCGTCTGCAGTTCGCTCTCCGTCGGGCGCGCCGGCAGCGACGCGGCCCGGTTCTGCATCTCCCGCCGGAAGTCGCCGAGCGCCGCGTCCTGCGTACGCGTCAGCACGGCCTCGCGGTTCAGCCAGTACGCGATCCCCGAAGCGGACACGGCGGCGGTCAGCGCGACCATGCCGAACACGACGACAAGCCGCAGTCGGAGGCTGGTCCAGCCAAGTCCGGCGAGTATCACCCGCTTTGCGGCGCTCGTCTTCGCAGCATCACTCACTGAGGAGCGTCCAGTCTGTAGCCCACTCCTCTGACCGTGCGGATCAGCGTCGGCGAGGACGGTACGTCCTCCACCTTCGCCCGCAGCCGCTGCACGCACGCGTCCACCAGACGCGAGTCGCCCAGATAGTCGTGTTCCCACACCAGGCGGAGCAGCTGCTGGCGCGACAGGGCCTGGCCGGGACGGCGGCTCAGCTCCAGCAGCAGACGCAGCTCGGTCGGCGTGAGCTGCAGGTCCTCGCCGTTCTTGGTGACCGTCATCGCGGAGCGGTCGATCACCAGCGAGCCGAAGGTCGCCGAGTCCGTGGACTCACGCTCACCCCGCCGCAGCACCGCCCGGATCCGGGCGTCCAGCACGCGCCCCTGCACCGGCTTGACGACATAGTCGTCGGCCCCGGACTCCAGGCCGACGACGACGTCGATGTCGTCACTGCGCGCGGTCAGCAGAATGATCGGCAGCTGGTCGGTGCGCCTGATCCGCCGGCACACCTCGAATCCGTCGATGCCGGGCAGCATCACATCCAGCACGATCAGATCCGGCCGCTGCTCACGCAGCAGTTTCAGGCCGTCCTCGCCCGTCGCCGCGGTGGCCACACGGTGGCCCTGGCGTGACAGCGAGAGTTCGAGGGCCGTGCGGATGGCGTCGTCGTCCTCGATCAGCAACAGGAAAGGCACAGAGGTCATTCTGGCCCATGGGGCCCTGGGAGTTCGACAGTCGGTGCCGTCAAGCCCGACTCCTCCCTCTCTCCGCGCCTCTTCCCTGTTGTCTCCCCACCCCTGTGACAGGCCTGTGACAGTCGGCGGACACCGGCGTGAAGTCCCCTCGGCAAGCTCTTCTGCACAAGGACCGAAGCACACTCCAATCGGCGGGAGGCGCGAGATGAACGCACTGCACAGCACCACCTCAAGCGCAGTTGTCACGCGTCTCCACGACGTCGTGCGGAACACCGAGAAGTCCGGCGCCGTGAACGGGCGGGGGTGCGTTCGCGGCGCCGGGCGTCAGCACAAGCCGTCGTACATGACGGTCGTCGACGCGAAGACCGAGGGTGAGCGCAGCGGACACTCCGAGGCCGCGGACGCCGAAGCGGCGTTCACCGCCTACGTGCAGGAGCGCCGCGCCTCGCTGTACGCGACCGCGTACCACCTGACCGGTGACCGGTTCGAGGCGGAGGACCTGCTGCAGAGCGCGCTGTTCTCGACGTACCGGGCTTGGGACCGGATCAGCGACAAGGCGGCGGTCGGCGGCTATCTGCGCCGCACCATGACGAATCTGCACATCAGCGCCTGGCGCCGGCGCAAGATCGACGAGTACCCGACCGAGGAGCTCCCGGAGACGGTGGGCGACACGGACGCGATGCGCGGCACGGAGCTGCGGGCGGTGCTGTGGCAGGCCCTCGCCCGGCTGCCGGAACCCCAGCGCACCATGCTGGTGCTGCGCTACTACGAGGGTCGTACGGATCCGGAGATCGCGGAGATCCTGGACATCAGTGTCGGCACGGTGAAGTCGAGCATCTGGCGGTCGCTCCGCCGGCTGCGTGAGGACGAGGCCCTCAGCTTCGGCTGTGACGAGGAAGAGTCCTTCGGCCAGCTTGTGGCCTGAAGGCAGCGGGGGGACCGCGGAAGAACGGGGACCGCGGGGTAACGGGGATCACGGGGGATCCACGGGGGATACGAAGCGGGGCCGGACAAGATCGGGGGTCTTGTCC